>JANMDX010000366.1:0-1529 GCA_031376505.1 Acidobacteriota bacterium | reverse complement strand
GAGTGATGTGGATCTACGGCTACGTTCGAAGCGGCGGCGGCTTGCCGCTAGGCACGTTCGTGGGCACCCTCGATCTGGTCACCGCCGAGTATCGCGAGTTGTTCAGCACGACCGCGTTCGTGCCGCTGGGTGACCTGCGCGTGGACGGCGACACGCTCTACATCACGGGCTCCGTGCCGGGCCAGAACCCCACGGGCCGGGTGATCTACGCCTTTGATCGCCGCACTGGACTTCCGGTGTGGCGGCCGCCGGTCGCCGGCCTGATGAGCCGCTTCGCAGTTGCGGATGGCCGTGTGATCGTGGCGGGTCGCAACCTGTCCACCGGAGCTGTGCAGCGGTTCGGGCTCTTCGAGATCGACCGCCTGGGCGTGCCCACGGCTTGGGATTCCGGCTTTCGGCCGAGCGTCAACACGCCGTTACTTAGTACTGTGTCGTTCGACCTGTACGGCAATATCCTTGCGGCCATTGGCGACATCGGCGACTTTGTGTATCGCGTCGCCGCCTACGAACTGTCCGGCGCAAATGCCCCTGCGGGTCTGCGGTCAACGCTGGTCGGCGTGAACACGGTCTTCACGTGGGACCCGATGGCCACGCCGCCGGCGGGCGGCTACGTGATCGAAGGCGGCTTCGCTTCGGGCCAGGCCGCCGGTGCGCTTGCGGTCGGGAATGCCACGAGCGTGGCACTGCCGATGCCTGCGGGGCCAGTATTCATTCGCGTGCGGGCCCAGGGCAGCACGGAAGTGTCGAACGAGATCGTGGCGGGCTGCTTCGCGCCGCCGTTGCCGCCGACGGCACTCACGACGACGCTCAGCGGGCTCAACCTGACGCTCTCGTGGACCGCCCCGGCCGATGCGGTGACGGGCTACACGTTGCAGGCCGGCACGACCGCGGGGCTGAGCAACGTGGCGACGCTTGCGCTCGGGCCGCAGCCGTCCATCAGCGGTCCGGTCGCGGGCGGCACGTTCTTCGCGCGGGTCACGGCCACCAACGCCTGCGGCACGAGTGGACCGAGCGGGGAAGTGTTCTTCACGATCGGCGCGCCCGATCCGTTGCCGGCGGCGCCGACAAATCTCGCGTCGAGTCTGAGCGGCAACACGGTGAGTCTGTCGTGGACGGCGCCCGTCGGGGCCGTGACGGGCTACGTGCTGGAGGCCGGCACCGGTGCGGGCCTGGCCAATCTCGGCACGCTGCGCGTCGGCGCCACGACGTCGCTGGTGGTGCCCGGAGTGCCCGCGGGCACGTATGTGCTGCGCGTGCGCGCGATCACGAGCGCCGGCACCGGCGCGCCGTCGGGGGATGTCGTCGTGGTGGTGCCGTGAGCATCACGGGGTGAGTCGTGATGGACGAACTTGTCGGGTGTGCACGACAATGACCGCGTGAACGACCAGGCACCTGTCGTCGCGGACGCGGCACCTGACCACCGCAAATCGCACGTGGAGCGGCCGTTCGCGCCCATTGCCATCGCGGTTGTCGTCGCGGTGGCCCTGCGCTTGACCGTGTCGTGGGTCGCGAGCGATGCCCCGGCCGTG
>JANMDX010000276.1:0-30416 GCA_031376505.1 Acidobacteriota bacterium | reverse complement strand
GCTTCAATGAGGCCTCCGCTCTTCAGCGGAGGAAACGGACCCCCTCGCAAGTATCCTGTTCTCAACGACCTGCAAGGCGTCTTGCGAGCGGTGGCGTGCTCCACGCCGAATCGCAGTGTAGCTGCATTGCGCCGAACTCTTCAAGTCGTTCTCTTTCAGACATTTACCTACCCGCGAGCGGGGTGCGGGCAATCCGTCGCACACCGGCGCTCGCACGCTGATTCCGAGTCCTGACCGCGGCCGGCGCGGCGGGGCCGGGCTATCTGGTCTCGAAACCGGGATAGCGAGGGATCTCGCCAGTAACATACCGCGCGAGCAGCCGTGTCTGTACCTCGAGCACCCGCCGGTAGCTGATACGGTAGCCGAAAATGGGGTGCGTCACGAGCTGGTCCATCCGCTGTTCATAGGCGCGGATGAACGCCGAGCGTCCGCGGCGCGTGAGCCCCACCGCGTCACCGGCTCGCAGAAAATCGTCGGGCGTCACCATGCGTGTGTTGATGGCCGTCAGCACCGCCGAGTCGGCGATGAGCGGACGGAAGCCTTCCATGAGATCCAGCGCCAGCGCAGGACGACCGAACCGTGGCTGATGGTAATAGCCCAGGAACGGATCGAACCCCACGGCGTGACACACGATGGTGAGGTCGCGCGAGAGCAAGCTGTAGGCAAACGACAGCAGAGCGTTGACTGGGTCGCGCGGGGGCCGGCGATTGCGCTGCTCGAAATTGAACGTGACTACGCCGTCGTTCTCGTCGACCTTGATCATCCCGGCGAAGGCGCCGAAGTACACCGCCGCCGCGCTGCCTTCGATGCCGAGTAGCGATTCGATCGACCCAGCCTGCAGCGCCCGTTGAGCGAATTGCTTCATCCGCTCGAGCCCCTGCGTCGGCGGCTCCACGTGATTGCGCTGTAGCAGCGTGCGCTGATTGCGGATTTTGGTCGCCACCACATCGCGGGCCACGGCCAGACAAAAGCGCTCGTCCTCCGCCTTGAGAAACTGCGAGCGGCGAAGGAACACGTTCTTCAGACCGAGGCCCTGCGTGAGGCCGTAGAACCATCCACCCATGGAGAAATGCGCGATGGGAATCTCGTTGGCGCACGCGGCCTGCACCGCGGCGCCGCTGATGGACACCGGCCCGAACAGGTTCACCTGCGAGATCTCGTTGAGCCGTGCTTCCTGCACGACGTCGCGCTTCTCGCGCACCTGCAGGCGTTCGCCGGATTTTCCGACCGACAACTGATAGCCGGTGACATAAAGCGGGCGTTGGTCGTCGCGCGCCGGCACCAGGCGGCGGACGTCCTCCGGGTCGAGGTCTGGCACGCGCAGCGGCTCGCTGATATCTGCGAACAGGGCGAACTGCTCGGGCTCGTCGTCGGCCGGGCGCAGTCCGGCTGACGCCACCGTCTCGTCGGGCAGGCAAATGGACACCAGCGAGCAGCGCGGACACTTGGGGCTGTCCACGAGCGGCGGCGGAATGCGGCCGTCGCGTGCCACGGCGCGCGCCTCGTCGAGCCGCAGCGCCACGAGTGCGGCCAGCGCCTCGGTGATCGGCACCCTGACCCGTTGACGCGTCTCGTGATAGAAGAGCAGCCCTTCGTGGCAGACATAGCCATTGGCGCGCAGCACCAGCGCCTGCGCCGCGATCTGAATCTCGTCGGCGGGCCACGCCTCCGGCCCGGCATCGCCGTCTCGCGGACGTCCACGCTTGTAGTCCACCGGGGTCACGGCCCCGGCCGCTGCTTCCACCAGGTCCATCTTGGCCACCAGGCCCAGCGTGTCGCTGGCCAGCATCACCCCGCGGGCCTTCACGCGCTCGCCCTCGAGCGCCTCGGCCGCAGGCAGGTCGTCTTCCTTCTCGTCGCCCTTCTCGTGCTTCTGGGCGCCTTCCACCGTGTCGCTGTTATGCCGGAAGACGCCCTCGACCCACTCGTAGAAGAATAGCCGCGGGCAGTAGACGAACTCGTTGAGCATGCGGGCAGGCACTTGGTCTGGCAGCTCGACCGGCTTCGGACGGATGGCAATGGCTGGAGGCATCACTTCTCCTCTGGCGTGTCTCGGGTGGCGGTATCTGGATCTGCGCTGGCACGTCCGAGGCGCGAGGTGACTCGGCGCTCGGTGCCGTCAACCACGATGCACGGCGCGTCCAGTGGGGCATATGGCCGGCCAAGGGATGCGATCACCCGATCCCCGCGTCCCTCCGTAGGGCCGAGGTTCACGAACAGCACCTGGTCGTCGCGGTGGTGAATGACCAGGCCGAGGGCATGGCGACACTTCGCCAGGGCGGTGGCGTTCAACTGGCACTCGAACACCGAGTACTGCAGGTGGTCGCCGTAGCCCTTCATCGTCTTGAGGACGCGGGTTCGCCGCAGGTCGTTCGAGATGTCGTAACAGACGAGGTAGGTGTTGCGCATCGCGCCTCTGAGTCGACACAAGGTGTGTCGGCGCGAGGACGGGTGCGCTTCAGCGTCAACTTGAGTTAGCGTTAGTCCACCATGACCGTCCGAATCAGCGCCACGGTGCTGCTCGCGTCGCTGGACGACATTTCGCGCTGCGTGAGAAGGGGCGGGCGTTTCACCGTGACCTATCGCGGCCGAGCTGCATTTCACGTCGTGCCTCTCGGCAACGCGGAGGTGTCCCGTCGGCGTCTCGACCAGGATTCGCTGTATCAGGCCGGCCCGGTCGGCGCCTCAAGACCGCTCCGTCGGCCATGATCGGGCGTAGGATTGTTGCATGAGCACCGAGGAGCTTGAGGCGGCCGTACTGTTACTCGACACCAAGAGCCGTGCTCGCATCGCCGGGCGCCTGCTCGAGAGCTTGGACGACTTGGCGCCCGACGAGAACCTTCGACTGTGGGCCGAGGAGGCGCAGCGCCGGGCCGATGCGGTGGAAGCCGGTGGTCTGTCCAGCCGCGACGTGATCGACGTACTACGCGATGCTGAGGCGCGGCTCTGACTCGTGCGCGTCACGTTCAACGCCCTGGCTGAGCGCGAGCTCAGCGACGCGGCCCAGTACTACGAGCAGGAGCAGCACGGGCTCGGGGCGGCGTTCATCGCCGACGTGCGCCGTTGCTCGGCGGCGATCAGCGAGCATCCAACGGCGTGGCCTGTCGTGGTCGGCGTGATACGGCGGCGGCTCTGTGAGCGGTTTCCGTACGGACTGCTCTATACGTGCGCGGGCAATGACGAAGTGCGGATTCTTGCGGTCATGCACCTCAAGCGACGACCGGGATACTGGGTCGGCCGGCGGTAGTACCTCACGCGGGGCTCTTGGAGCCAGCCGCGCTGAACAGACCCAGCCCAAAGTGCGATCCGTACCCGAGCGACAGCGGGCCGCAGACGGGCTCGTCAAATGTGAGCACCACGGCAACGCCGGCATCGACGGGTGGCGGCGCCGAGGGTGGCCTCCGCACGCGAATCGCGTGGCGCATCGGAAGCGTCTGCGCATCCCAGGACCGCACCTCGACGTGCGCCGGAGGCAACCGGCGAGACGATAGTTCCGCCAGAATCTGACCTTCGAGAGCGTTGCGCCCGTGGCGTTTCTGGAAGCGCGGCAGCACGAGCGGAGTCACGCTCGTCCAAACGGAAGCACCGGTGGATGGGCCGAGCAATGCGGCGACGCGCGAGCCAAACGGTTCCGGAAGAGATCGAAGCGTGTCGAGTCCGCCCTGGCCGGCCAGCGCAACGCGGAGATCACCCACTCCTCCCTTCGTCCAAGTGCGCTTCAGCGCCCGCACAGCCTGTTGGGCGTCGGGACCGAGTCCCATCGGGGCGTAGATGATGACGTGATCGAGGCGCCCGTCACCGTCGAGGTCCGCGGGCAGGATGTGGGCATGCCGGTGGCCCTTGAGCGGGCTACCCGCGGCGCTCCGGCCCGTCAGTTCCGGGCAGTCCGCCTTCATCCCGCGTCCGACGTGCGCGACGAGACTTCGATGAATCAATTCTGCCTGAGGCAGGACGCGCGTTAGAGCAGGCAGGGCCGACCGGCTGCCACTTGGGGTGGTCAAGGCCAGCAGCATCATGCCGACCTGAGCCGGCCTCTGAGCAGGCGCGGCAACGGGCACACCGACAGCGAGGCTGTCTGCAGCGCGCCAGTACAACACCTTGCGGGAACCCGGCGGCTGGCTCCAGCGAAACGCCTTCCACCAGGACGTGTCTTTCTGCAGACAGCCAAGCAGATCAGCCGGATACGGCTCTTCGGCCTCGCGTCGCTTCTTCAGCAAGGTCGCCGGGGCCTTCTTGCCACTTGGCAGGGACAATCCCTGCAGCGCCTCTTCCATCTTGGACGTACGCCAGGCCAGGTATGCTGCCGGGGACTCAGGCGCCATCAAGGGCACCTGCTCATAGCCACGGTCCCCGCGGTGCCCGTCCACATGTGGGTACGCATCCTTCCCTGGCGGGAGGGTCGCGTCGTCGGAGCACACGTCCACCTCGACCCAGCTCTCGCTGCGCCCGAGATATCCGATGCTCCCCGACAGCTGCTCTAGCAGACGTGCGGCGTCATCGCTGAGCGCGCAGCCCCATCGCACGGCCAAGACGCCCTTCTGCACCTCGGCCCAGGTGTCGAACACCAATGTGGTCTTCTCGCGTCCTTTGTCGAGCACGCCGGTGGGCATGTAGTGCCGCGTGTGCGCAACAGTTGCGTGCGGCAACCGATAATTGGGTAGCGTGCTGCTCAACGCCTCGATCAGCTCGCGTGCCACGGGAGGCACAACGTCCCACCCGTGCTTTGCGTAACCGGTGGCGATCAGGGCACGCAGGATGCGCCACGGGCTGGGTGGCCATTCCACCAGGCCTTCGTTGACGTGATGTCCCCACGGCGTGGCGTGGTAACGCCCGCCTGGGAATCGAAACAACAACGTCGGCATGACTACTCCTGGGCGTCGGCGTCGTCGGCAGTTTCGTCCGCGTCCGGCTCACCAGCCTTCGCTTTGCCCTTGCCGTCAGTCTTGGCGCTCTTCAGGTCATCTTCGAAGGCGAACGTCGCGACAGACATCATGGCGGCGCACGCGTGGATCGCCGGCTTCAGCGCCTGCTCCAGTGCGTCGAGCGACGGTAGTTCGAAGCCGGCGGGCCTTGTGGCAACGATGGCGTCGCGGTTCACGGGCTCGAGGTCACACGCCGTGCGAAGGCGCAAGTCGCCGTCCAGCAGGCGGCGGACGCGGTAGAGCGCGAGCTGGATCAAGAGCCGTTCGGCGTCTGCTCCCAGAACATAGCCGCGGATCTGCGCGAGGTCGAGATTGATGTGGCAATCGATCTGCTCAGCCGTGAACTCGTCCCGCGCAAAAGGAACATTGCCGAAACCATCCTTCGCCTCGCCGGACGGGTTCACGTGGTCGTTCTTGACGCCACCTGATGCCGCAACACGAACGCCTGTGGCCTCAATGAACGCTGAGACGGCGCGTGCCACCCTCAGGCGCCCGCCCGCCAGATCCTTCTTCGCCAGGAACACGCCGTGCAGCAGGCTCCCCACGTCGTAATTGAGAAGCACCTTCGCCAAGACTTTGCGGTCAATGGGCCCTGACTCCAAGCCGCCGAGCGCAGACTTCAATGAAGCAAAGAACGACCCGTCTTTCTTGCTTTCCAGTAGATACGGACTGTTCAGCCGGTGCGCCTCGAGCATCGTGTCCGTAAGGAAGGCCCCCTTCCGCGTCACTGTCACGTGCGAGATCCCCGCCAAGGCGGCCACGGGCTGGTTCGCTGACGCGTCCCAGCACGTCGTCTCGAGCCGATTGGCCATGCTCTGCGCGCTCTCGACCAGCAATTTAGATCCCGTCTGGGTCTGATAGGTGGCCGCACCCAGGCTGGGAAAACCGGTCGGCTGAAACCGGTCCCCCTGAAGAGGCCTGAGGGGCACAGTGAACAGCAGGCGGGACGTAGGGTCCAGCGGACTGAGGTCGATACTCATCGGATCTCCTTCAACGCGTTTGAATCGAGGCGCCGCGCCATGCTGCGCGCTACTGATTGACTGATGGGGAAGGCCAGCGCAGCCGCCCAGCGCCTTGCGGTGTCGTGATCGGCGCAGGCTGCGTACACGGCAGGGCGAAGGCCGGCCGCACGGAGCCGCCTGAGCGCGAGGTCGCACGCCGCAGACCCATCACCTGCGGCCAGGCGGTTCACCATGGCCTCGTCGGCCGGGACGTTGACGTGGGCATCCAACGGCCACGGCAGACAGGCTAGTCTCAAAGCCATCCACGCCTCGTCGGGCCAACTGGCGGCCGACGGCTGCCACGTGGACGGTTCAGGGCGGACGGCGCGGTCCCACCGAATTGCCATGAACGCCCGCGCGAGCGCAAGCACCTTGGTCGAATCGATCTGACCGGCCACCCACAGCGAGAGGTCCGCCGGCGTCGCGCCGAATCCCCATGCCGCATCGAGGGGAAGGTGACGGTCACTCCCTTGCGAGGCTTCTACGAGTCGGCGCGTCACTACCGCGATCAGATCACCGACTGGATCGCGGCCCGACGCCACGACCCGAGAATCCTTGGCGAGGCGCTTCTCTCGGACGTCGAAGCGTCGGCCGGTCTGGTCGAGCGGCAGCCAGTGATGGCGAACGGAGTCCACCGGTCGACCACGGCGATAGTCAGAGGCCGCGCAGCCCAACGCACAGGCTAGGCGCCACTCCGCGCTGCCGTCGTTCGCGGTATCAAGCCACCCTGGCGACAGGGAAGGAATCGGGTTCGCCTTGATGCCGGCGCCACTCACCTGAATCGACTCGATCTCCACCGCTGCCAACAGAACCGCCTGCCAGCGCCACGGCTCGTCGTCGTGCGTGAGGACGGAGAAGACTGTGTCCGATAGAGCTGCGTGTGCGTTCCGGAGCCGAGTCGGGGCCTGATCATCACGAACGATCAGTTCCAGGTGACCAATCCAATGCGCAAGGTCGTCAATGAGGCGGCCACTAGCTCGTTCGCCTACTTGGACACGCCCGAGCGGGACCGCAATATTCGACTGCCCGTTCCTCTCAAGGTACCCATAGCGAACGAAGGAACCAATGCCACGGGCAGCACCCAGCCGAGCAAGTGCTCGGGCTACGTCCAGGGGACGATATGCCACTTGTGGCCCCAATTGCAGACGGGCCTCACCAAAGAGCGCCGACAAATCGGATATCGTTGCCGCCGTGGACCACAGTGGCATCCACTGTTCGCCCCGGCCCGATACCTCACCACCGCGACTTGCGTAGCCGACTTCCTGCGGTCGGACCGCAAACGGAGCGCTGGCGTGCATCGATGCCTTGGAGTCGAGTTTCCTGGACGCCGACGCGCGCAAAAACAGGGTTCCCTCCATCATCAGCGTAAAGTCCCAGGGGTTGACGATAGCCTCGCCCTCCGGACCGTTGGCACTGTTTGCTCCGCCGGCGCTACCCGGCTGAAATTGACCGACCTTCGCCAAAGACAAGCCTGACGCAGTATCACCCCACAGTGCGTGCTGGAGCAGAGGCGCCGCTATGGGCCGGGCATCGCCGGCAGCGGTGGAGACATCGAACAACTCACCGATGCGTTGCATCAGATTGTTCGTGAAGTCGAGGCGTCCATCGTTGCCACCTGTTCCCAACAACGCCGGCCATGAGACTCTCCCCTCGTCGAGAACAACGACGGCAGCGTCGAGCCAGTCCCGATGCCTCCCGCGCCATGACAGTTGGCACGGCGTGAAGAGATCCGCCTTCAAGTCCTTGAAGCGCCGCTCGGCGTCTGCGAGCTCGGCCTTGAATGCAGGATCCTGCTTGAGCGCCCTGGCTGCGCTTCGCCCAGCGTTGCTCATTCCAGCGCGAGCCTTAGTCCGGTCCTTCAGCGCTCGGATCGCTTCGTCAGAGCGGGTCATTCCAATCAGCAGAGCCCGAGACGCCGATACGCCCTCCCGGAAGGCCTCGAAACGGAGGGCGACTGACGCTTCCAATGGACGCAGGCCGGCATCGTCCGCGGCGTAGAAGCCGGAGCCTTTGTTCCATGGTGATACGAAGGGCGTCGGTGAATACTCCTCCAGGAAGAACTTCGTCAGCTCGTCCGCGCCACACGACGTCATCAAACAGAAGTGCTCGTCCTGCCACCAGCCGCGCGCATCCGCGTCCTTCTGTTCGCTGACGATGCGGAGGATGCCGAGACCCTTGAGGTATCCGGCCAGCGGGACGGGTGTACATCCGGTGAGATGGTGCACATGCGGGGTCATCGGACCAGCTCCCGAAGATGCGGAGAAGGATCTTCGGTCTTGAGCGCAGACGCCCGCCGGTCCGCGGCGACGATCAGCGCTTCGAGGAACGCCAACCCCGCCGGTCCGAACCGGTGGACGAGTTCGATACTGCGTTCTCGCCAACTGCGACCGGTGACCGGTGACAACCCCAACATGGCGGGCTGCAGGCTCAGCGTCAGTGCCGACACCGGCAGGCTTCCGGCAGACAACATCGTTGCCGGCAGGACGTCGCCCTCGCGAACCCCACGGATCGGAAGACCTCGGCCGTCTCGGTCTTCGTAGTCCTGGTCTTTCGGCGCAGCGTGCAACGACGCGCGGACCTTGCCGTGGTGGGCCGCCACCAGATAGACCAGCAAGTCGAATTCCGCAGCGGAGAGAGCGACGACCTGCTCTTCAAGGGGAGACGGCCGGTCGTCGACCGACTCCGGCTCAACGAACTGACCGGTCAACTTGAGTACGTCGGCCCATGGACCGAGCAGCGCGAAGTGTTCGGGGGCGAACCGGCGAAGGACCGCAAACAGCGCCAGCGCGGATGCCAGTTCGTGCCGAAGGCCGCGCCGAGTGTCCGATCCGTCTGCCTTACGGTACATCCCGGGCGGCCTGAGCCAGGCGTCCTTCGGTGCTTTGGCGAGGTCCTGCGTGGACGGCCGAATCTCCTTCAGGCGGATCGCCCCTTGGAACGCGGGATGGGCCTTACCGAGGTCATGCCAGCGCGCCGCTAGAGACAGAACGTTACGCACGTCGTCGGGAAGGTGGAGTCCCTCCGACAGCGTAGTGAACTCAGCGACGACCTCGTCGCAGTGGAAGCCGATGGTCTTCCACTGGCCGTTGCTGAACGCGTCGCTGCCCTCACAGTCGTCGGCCCCAGTGGCTGCGTCAGCGGCTGGTTTGAGCGCTGACACCGGCACCTCGTGGACTCGGCCCGATGCCTTGGGAGCGAATCCCCTGTCCACCAGATACCCGCCGGAATCAGCTGCCACGCAGACGACGCGACCAGGAACGAGCATGGCGCGCTCCGCGACCACCCACTCGCCCTCCAGCCAGTCCCACGCCCACGCGCGAACGCCCCCGCGCAGACGAGGTCTACGGTTCGCCTTCGACTCCTCACCACAGAGCCAGTCTCGAGCGGCCAGAAATGGAACAGCGCACAGTTCCTCGCGGCGTGGCTGTCGGTCAGCCGAAGGCTCCGGATACGGCTCGGCTTTGCTGGCTCGCGCCACATCCAGCCAAAAAACCTGGAGGTCCCTGTCGTCGCTTGAGCGAACGAACCGGCTGATGTCGATGTCCGCACCAGTCAGATCAGGCGTCGTATCGAACAACTCGTCGAACTCGCGCCGGATGATGCGGTGCTTCGCCTGATACGGGTAGAGCCGTACGAGCGCCGAAGCATCGAGGCGCCCTTCGAACTCCTCGAGACGAACTATGCCGACGCCCTTGGCGCTTGCCTCGATCGATGCAAGCGCGCCACGGGCTGCCTCGAGCTCATCAACAGAATAGGGACGGGACGATGCCTCGTCCACGCCCCGATCGACTACAACCACCGACCCGCTCCCCCCGTAACGCGCGCACCGGCCGAAGCGCTGCACCAAACTGGACCACGGCGCCAGGTCGGTCACTAGGCAACCGGCCGAGATATCGACACCGGCTTCCACTACCTGGGTCGCGACGACAATCCGGTCCATACCGGGCCTGCAGGCGTCGCGGTTCAGGAATTCGTCGCGCCAGGAGGCCCGCTCGTCGGGCCGGAAACGCCCGTGAACCAGCCTGATCTGCTGGTCCGGAGCAAGTTCCCGAAGCTTGTCATACGTGTCAGACGCCCTGTCGACCGTGTTGCAGACGAGTAAAGTGATGCGCCCGTAGTCACCATCAGCTAGTCTCGCGTGCTCTTGAAGCACCCGGGCGGCGAGACCTTGATGGTCTTCGGCACCCAGGTTGTCGATCGCGAGCGCCTTCTTAATCGCACCGAGCCCTTGGAACATCGACTCCGGTGCCACAGTAGTTGGCTCGTGGGACCACGAGGAATGATGCTCGCGGGTATCGACACTGTCGAGCCATGCAGCCTGGAGGGTCGCGCTCATCCACCAGGTGTGTCTTGGCCGCAGCGCCTTGAGGCAGTCGTCGTCTTGAAACGCTTGGAGCTGCGCGCTCGTGGCAATCCCGACGTCCATCAGTTGGACCTCGTCCATCACCCACAACGCGTCGTGGCCAAGCAAGCCGAACTCGCGCGGCCAGGACGCGCGGCCCGCGGCGTACCCCCGATTGAGTGCTCGGGACAGCAGCATGTCCTGCGTGCCTATGAGCACGGCAGACTCCTCGGGGTACAGGCTCCACTCACCGCCGGCATCGGCGCCACCCATGAGGACATGAACGCCCACCTTGCCCTTATGGCTTTCTGCAGGGTTCCACAGCAGGCCGGCGCCATCGAAAGCTGCCCTTGCTGCAGCTTCGGTCTGCTCCACGAGCACACGCATCGGAAGACACCAAACGAGGCGGCGCGGCCAGCGAGCATCGGCACGCACAATACGATGCCAGCTCCAAGCGGCCAGCACGCCGAGCGTCTTACCCATTCCAGTCGGGACGCGGATGAGCCTGCTGCGTACCGTGTCCGCAGCGGCAAGGTCAGCCTGCCATGGATAGGGACCGCGCGCCTGACCAGAGACGACTGCGAACCAGTCAGCGAATGAAGTCATGGGCGTCAGATGCTACCCCTTACTGTGACTGCCCGGAAGAAATGAGTAGTGCGCAGCACAGGATCCGGTCGCATCATCGACCCCGACTGTGACAGATCAGGTCACACTACGCCACGCCAACGCCGTGTTCCATCGGCAGGTCGGTGCACCGCCCGCCCGACTCCCCGGTGTTACCATGCCGCCATGACGGCGCCCGGTCGCAACGACCCCTGTCTCTGCGGCAGCGGCAAGAAGTTCAAGCACTGCCATCTGGTGCGCGCGCAGCCGTCCACGGGCATCACGCCGCAAGACCGCAGCGCCGCCTTCGACGAACTGCTCCGCTACTCGGGCCGCGACGAGTTCATGGAGGTCGTCGAGGACGCCACCCTGATGTGGGCCGGCGAGGACATCGAGGACCTCGGCGACGTCGATGACGCGCTCGACAGCATCCTCGAGTTCGATACGTCTCGCGACACGTTTTTCGACTGGCTCTTCTTCGACCTGCCGCTCGACGATCGACGGACGCTCTCGGCGCACTTCCTGGAGCGCCGGGGTCGGTCACTCCATCCGCGCGTCGACGACTACATCCGCCTGATGCAGAGCACCCACCTGCACCCTTATCAGGTGCGCGAGGCACGCCCGGGCGACGGGCTGCGGCTCCGCGATCTCTGGACGAAGGCAGAGATCAACGTGACCGAACGCACCGCCTCGCATCAGCTGGTCGTCTGGGACGTGCTGGTCGCGCGCGTGCACACACACGGCGACGGCACGGCGCAGCTCGAGGGCTCGTCGCTGCTGCTGCCGGCGTCGGTTGCCCCCATGCTGTTGAAGGCACTCAAAACGGAACATCGGCGACTCGTGCGCAAGCGGCCCGATCTTGCGCCCGCTGAGTTCTTCAAGATGGTCGGGCCGGTGTTCCACCTTTTCTGGTACGACCACGTGGCCATGGCGACACCGCCAGACCTGCGCACGGTGGAAGGCGACCCGGTCACCTCGAGCACGCTGGTGTTCGACGTGCCACGTGCGGGCGACGCCCTGGTCACGCTGCTGCTGGAGCCCGACTTCGAGCCCGCCGGCTTGGGCGAAGCAGCCTGGTGCGAGCCAGACTCCGACCCGCGGCGCATCCTCGGCGAGGTGAGCTGCGACCAGGGCAGGTTGACCCTCGTGACGTTTTCGCGCGAGCGCGCCGCGCGGGGCCGGGCGCGCATGGAAGCGGTGCTCGGGCCACTGCGGCTCGTGCGCGAAGAGCACACGGACGCGGGCCCGCCGCGCGAGGCCAGCCCCGAGGCGCGACGCGCCCACGACGACGACATCGAGATGAGCGCGGTGCCGGAACTGGCTGCATATCTCGACCAGCGGGACCGCGAGTGGCTGGACCTCGAGATCCCGGCGCTCGACGGCGCCACGCCGCGCGCTGCCGCGATGAACCGGCGCCTCCGTCCGCGCCTGGTCGAACTGCTCGTCGACATCGAGAATCGCCAGGCCCGCCTGGCCCTTCAGGGGCAGGGTCGCGACACGACGTGGATGTGGGACGAGCTGGGGCTGAAGCGTCCTTGACGAGCGGAGTGTCAGACGGCTGATCGCGACGACGCCGTGCCCATCGTGGCAATCGCAAACAGCACGCCGCCCGCAGCCAATGCGGCCACGCCCGCCAGCAACTGCTGCGACGTGGCGCCCGCGAGGATGCTCGACGAGATCAAGATGGCGATCACCGGAATCACCGGGCCGAACGGCACCGTGAAGTTGGCCGGGGCCACGCGCGTGGCCATGTCGGCCCGGCGTAACCGCAGCGTCGCACCGCACGCCGACAGGTAGACTACCAGACGCGCCACGGCGCTCACGGCTGCGAGGAACACGAACGAGCCGGTCAAGGCCAGCACCACAAGCACAATCGAGGTGAACCAAATGGCGACGTAGGGCGTGCGGTACACGGGATGCACCCGTCCAAACACTGGCGGCAGGTCGCCGTTCTCGGCCAGGGCAAACACCGTGCGCGACCCCGACAGCAGCTGCCCCATGTTGTTGCCGGTCATCGACACGGCCGAACCCACACTGACGAGCAGCCCCCCGAACACGCCCATCACAAGGGCCGACGCATCGGCAATCGGCGTGCGCGTGGCGCCCACGTCGGGCAGCAGCCCAGTGGCCACCGCCGCCGTCAGCGTCATCACCGCCGACACGGAAAGAATCACGGCCACAAAGGCAAACGGCACGTCCTTCTTGGGGTTCGAGGCCTCACCGGCTGGGATGCCCGTGACCTCGTAGCCGCCAAAGGCGAAGATCAATAGCAGCGCGGCGGCACCGAGCTGCGCCACGGGCGCGGGCCCTGACGGGACGACGCGGCTCAGGTCAGCGAAGAACACGCCGACGAGCACGAACACCGCCAGTGGCAGCAGCTTGCCGATGGTGAAGAAGTTGACCAGCCACGACGTCTGCTTGATACCGCGCAGGTTCACCCAGGTCAACACGCCGAGCACGGCCAGGATCACCAGCATCCGCGGCGGGCCGGTCGACACCACCGGCCAGTAGTAGCCGAGCGCCACCGCCAGGCCGTTGATCACGGAGGCTCCGCTCGACACCCGGCTGAACCACAGCATCCAGCCCACTTCGAACCCGACGAATCGGCCAAACGCGACGCGCGCCGGGCCAATCGGTCCGCCGGTGCTGTCGAAGCGGCTGCCGACCTCCGCAAAACATAGCGCCACGAGGAGCGACGCCAGGCCAACGCCCAGGAACATCAGCGGCGCCCAGTTGCCGACCAGGCGCGCCACATCTGCCGGCAGCAGGAAGATGGCCGCGCCAATCACCTGGTTCACGCCAATGGCCGTCAGGTCCCACTTGCCGAGGGCACGGCGCAACGCCGGCGTGCTGGCCGGCACCGGAGCCGGTGCGGTCACCGCATTGGCCACTACCGGGCCACCCACGCGGCGTACAGCTCTGGCCGCCGGTGGCGCAGGAACAACTTACGGGCCGGCGACCGGTCGTTGCCCGACAGATCGATGTCGGTCACGAGCAGGTGGTCCTCGCCCTGGGGCGCTTGCGCGATCATCTCGCCGAACGGCCCGCACACGAACGATTCGCCAGAGAAGTCAACGCAGTCCTCTCGACCCACGCGATTGCAGAGGGCCACGTGATAGCCGTTCTGCAACGCGGCCACGCGCATCTCGGCCTCGTAGAGGCCATTGGGCCACTCGCCCACCGTGCCGGCTTGAGGCACCACCACCAGGTCGGCACCTGCCAGCGCGAGCCCGCGCATGTACTCAGGGAAGTGACGGTCGTAGCAGATGGCCACGCCGATGCGTCCGAATTTCGTCTCGTAGACCGGCACGCCGGTGTCGCCCGGGGTGTAGTAGCCCTGCTCGTGGAAACACGCGTACTCGGTGATGTGCACCATGCGCGTCATCCCGAGCACGATGCCGTTGGCGTCAATGACCGGCGAGCAGTCGTATGTCTCGAGCCCGTCGCGCTCGAAGAAGTTGAGCACCAGCACGATGCCGTGCTGCCGCGCCTTTTCCTGAAAGGCCATGACGAGCGGTCCCTCGAGCGTCTCCGACAGGCTGCGCATCGTGGCATCGGCCGGACGCTGCGGATGGAACCACTCGAAGGCCAGTTCCGCAAAGCAGACCACCTGCGCACCGAGCGCCGCCGCGCGGTCCACCGCTTCGAGTCCGCGCTGGATATTGGCGGGTTTGTCGCGGGTGGCGTGCTGCTGCACCAGGGCGAGTTTCATGGGGGACAGCATATCCCGGCCCTACGGCCCTGGCGCCCGGCTTCCGTCGAACCAGGCAACGGCATAGACTTGCACCGGAGAAACTGAACTATGGCGGCAACGACGCGACTGGTTGGACTGATTCTGGCGGCCCTTGGCATCCTGAGCTACCTGGGCACGGGACGCACGAGCATCACGGCCCTCATCCCGGCGTTCTTCGGCGTGGTCTTGGTGATCCTCGCCTGGGTGGCGCGCAACGAGTCGGTGCGCAGGCACGTCATGCATGCGGCCATGGTCATTGCGCTCCTGGGCATCGGCGGCACGGGCGCGCGGCTCGTGCCCGGCATCGTCGCCGGCACCCTCGACCTTGGGCGCCCCGCCGTGTGGGCGCAGATCGTCACGGTGGTGCTGCTGGTGTGGTACCTGGTGCAAGGCATCCAGTCGTTCCGCGCCGCCCGCCTCGCGCGCACCGCCGCCGCCCGCTAGTCAATTGTAACGGGGCCTGTCACCGGTATAACTCTTGGCAAGACAATGAGTTACACCGGTGACAGGCCCCGTTACAATTCGGGCGGGGCGGCGCGGCGCGGGAGCGCCAGGAACGGCGTGGGCACGACCGTGGCCGTCGCCGTGTAGCGCGTGGCCTCGACTGTAATCTCCATCTGTAATTCGGTGCGATCGGCAAAGTGCGGACGGTCGATGGTGGCAAGCGCGATCAGCTTCTTCATCGTGGGCGACCACGCAGTGGATGTCGCCTTCCCCACCTGCCGCGTGTCTTTGTAGACCGGCACGGCTACGCGCGAGGCCGCAGCCGGCACCGACGGCGGCAATCCCACTCCGAGGTAGATGGCCTCGACCTCGGACCAGCGCACCTCGAGTCCGACAATCTGGCGGCGATGTCCTGCCGCGTGTTCCCGCGCCAGCGCCGCGCGGCCGACAAACGGCGACGCTTTGTCGAGCTGCACGAGGCGTCCGAGCCCGAGTTCGTAGGGCGAGTACATCTGCGCACTGATGTTGGCCTTGCGGCTGCTGTGAAAATCCACATCGGTAAGCAGCAGCCCGGCTTCAACGCGCGCCACGTCCAGCGCCAGCATGCCGGTCGGCCGCAGCACGTGCGCGCGACCGGCCTCGACCAGCGCGTCCCATACCGTGAGGGCGCGGTCCCACGGCATCCAGACCTCGTAGCCGAGGTCGCCGGTGTAGCCCGTGCGCGTCACCTCCACCGGCACGCCGGCAATCGAGCCCGACGCCGCGCGGAAGTACTTCAGGTCGCGGATGGGCAGGTCGCTGACTGCGGCGAGCAGACGCGCGGAGCTCGGACCCTGCAGCGCCAGCGCCGCCACCTGCTCGGTCACGTCTTCCACCGTGGCGTTCAGACCGCGCGCATGCGCCGTCAGCCAACGCAGATTCGGATCCGCCGCGGTCCATCGGTACGTGTCGGGCGCGAGCCGCATCACCGTGCCATCGTCGATGACCTTGCCGTCGTCGTCGCACCACGGCGTGTAGAACACCTGCCCCACCGACATCTTCGAGGCGTCGCGCGTGGTCACGCGATCCACGAGACGGCCCGCGTCGGGTCCGCGCACCAGGTACTTGAAGAGCGGCGAGATGTCGATCAGCGCGCACCCGTTGCGGATCGCGTTGTACTCGTGCTCGTGATGCGCCTCGTACGCGCTCACGGCATAGAACCCCGCCCAGTCGCGGAAGCTGAGGCTTCCGGCCAGCGGCAACGTGCGTGCGTGGAACGCGGACCCGACCGGCACTGAATGATTATAGGGTCTGGCGCGCGTTGCGACGTGGAGGGGCTACTTGTCGCTGATCGGCGCCTTCTTGATGCGCGTCAGCATCCGGTTCAGCGTGACCAGGTCGGTCGCGAGCGTTTTGTCCAAGCGGTCCTGCTCGGCCTTCAGCTCCGCCACCAGTTCGTCGAAGATCGGCCCGACGTTGCCGGTTGGTCGGCCTTCGCCGGTGATGGCCACCCGCAACAGCGACGCAAGGCGGTTGTTCGTACGGATGGGGAAATTGAGCGGGTCCTGGCCGCTCTGGTTCTTCACTTGATAGAGATCCACTTCCACCGCGGTGAGGTTCGTCGCCAGCGTCTCTGCGGCCACGATGACTTCCTTCGGCGCGCCCTTGGTCTTCTCCGCGGCCTCGGTCTTGATCCGGCGGATGTTGCTCACTGCCAGATTCGCCTCGTCGACCTTGTTGCGGATCCGCAGGGCGAGGTCCCATTGATACTGCAAGTCGGCATCGCTGAGGTTGCGCAGCGGGTGCTTGGCAATGGTGAGCGGCTGGGTCTGCGTAACGCCGTCAGCCGTCAGCCGCACCTGATAGGCCCCCGGCAGCACGGCCGGGCCGTTCTGGGTCGCGCCCCACAGAATCATCCCGGGAAACGACGCAATGGGCTGCGACGACAGGTCCCACGTCGCGCGGTTCATACCTGACGCCATCGGTACTGTCTTCTGCGGCCCGCGCGGCCCGTCGTCGTCGCCGCCTTCGGTGGGCTTGGCCGGCGGCGCGCCAGAGAACGCGCGCACGATCTGGCCCTTCCCGTCGAAGATGTCGAGCGTAAGGCTCTTTGGCTGCGCCTTCAGGTAGTAGTCGATGAGCACGCGGTCGAGGCCGCGAATCGTCTCAGGCGGCGCAAACAGCGTGACGTCGCCGAGGCTGCCGGCGAACTGGCGCAATGTGGTGAGGTTGTCCATCACGTAGAAGCTGCGCCCGTGGGTCGCGATGGCCAGCGACGTGCCGTCGACCCACATGTCGGTGACCGGCACATCGGGCAAGCCGTTGTTGAACTTCTGCCAGTGGTCGCCATCGTCGAACGACACATACGCGCCGTGCTGCGTGCCGGCATAGAGCAGGCCCTTGCGCGCGGGATCTTCGCGCACGGTGTGGGCGTAGTCGTTGGCCGGAATGCCCGTGACGATCTTCGTCCAGCTCTTGCCGTAGTCGCGGGTACGGAAGAGATACGGCGCCTGATCACCGAGCAGCATCTTCTTCACCGCCATGTAGGCAGTGCCGGGGTCGAACGACGACCCGTCCAGCTGGCTGACGCGGCCCAGGTCGGGCATGGCGGCCGGCGTCACGTTGGTCCACGCCTTGCCGCCGTCACGGGTGACCTGCACGATGCCGTCGTCTGACCCCGCCCACAGCAGGTTGACGTCCTTCTTGCCGGGCGCCAGCGAGTACACCGTCGCGTAGATCTCGGGGCTGTTCATGTCGTGGGTGATCGGGCCGCCCGAGTCCCCCATCGTCTTCGGATCGTGCCGCGTCAGGTCCCCACTGATCGCGGCCCAGGTGTCGCCACCGTTGGTGCTCTTCCATACGCGCTGCGACGTGGTGTACAGCACATTCGGATCCGCGTGCGCGAAGATGATCGGGTAGGTCCACTGCCACCGCTCCTTGACGTCTTTCGACGCCTCGCCCGAGAAGAAGCGGGGATACGCGCCGACCTCCTTCAGCTCGCCCGTGCGCTTGTCGTAGCGCGTGAGGAAGCCGCCGTTGTTGGTACCGGCGAAGTAGAGATCGGAGTTGCTCGGGTGCGGCGCGATGTAGCCCGGCTCGCCGCCGCCGGCTTCATACGGCGCCACCGGCGGAATGCGGCCGAAGCCGCCGCCCAGGGTGGTGTCGCTCGGCACGCAGAGACTCGAGTTGTCCTGCTGCGACCCGCACACGTGGAACGGCAGATGCGCGGTCGTGACCACGTGATAGAACTGCGCGGTCGGGAAGTCCTGGTCCGTCCACGTGCGCTGACGGCCGGCCGAGACGTTGAACGTGATGGCGCCGCCGCCGTCATTGCCGTCCAGCACGTGCTCGGAGTCGTCGGGATCGATCCAGAGTGCATGGTGGTCGCCGTGCGTGCCCTGGCCGATCGAGACCAGCGTCTTGCCTGCATCGGTCGAACGGAAGAGCGACGTGTTCTGCATATACACGACGTCCTTCTGGTTCGGGTCGGCGTAGACGTGGGTGTAGTAGAACGCACGCTGCCGCACGCTGCGCGCCGCGTTCATCAGCTTCCAGCTCGCGCCGGCGTCGTCGGACACGAACAATCCGCCGTTCTCGTTCTCGACGAGCGCGTAGACGCGGCTGCCGTCTGCGCCAGACACCGCCACGCCGATCCGGCCCACCATGCCGGTCGGCAGACCGGGATTGCGCGTGATCTCGGCCCAGGTGTCGCCCCCGTCGGTGGACTTGAAGATCCCGCTGCCGGGCCCGCCGCTCGACATCTGGTACTCCATGCGATACGCCTCCCACAGCGACGCGTACATCACGTTGGGATTCTTCGGGTCGATCGACAGGTCCACCGCGCCAGTCTTGCCGTCGCGGAACAGCACTTTCTTCCACGTCTTGCCGCCGTCGCTGCTCTTGAACACGCCGCGCTCGTCGCTGGGCCCGTGGTAGAGGCCGAACGCCGCCACGAAGACGATGTCTGGGTTGGTCGGATGGATGCGGATCTTCGAGATCGCCTCGACGTTGCGGAAACCCACGTGCGTCCACGTCTGACCCGCGTCGGCCGACTTGTAGACGCCGTCGCCGGGCATGATGTTGCCGCGGATGCACGACTCGCCCATGCCGATGTAGACGACGTAGGGGTTCGACTCGGCCACCGCCACCGCGCCGACCGACGAACTCGAGAGCTGCCCGTCGGTCACCGGCGCCCAGTTGTTGCCGGCGTCGGTCGTCTTCCACAATCCGCCGCCGACGGCGCCGAAGTAGGCCTCCTTCGGCCGGCCCTTCACGCCCGAGACGGCGATGGAACGCCCGCCGCGGTTTGGGCCGATGCTGCGCCACTTGTACGTGCCGAGCACCGCCTCGGCCGGCGAGGCCGGGGGCTGGGGCTGCGCCTGCGAGGCCGGCGGGCCCTGGGCGCGGACCGACACGGCGGTCATGGTGGCAGCCGCGCCGAGAACGAGGGCGACCACACCGGCGGACGCGGAAGGACGGAGAAGGGTGCGGGGACGAAACATGCGTCGGACCTCCGGAACCAGCCGAGTGTAGCAGAGGGGATTTTGAGGGCTTGGGAATACAGGCAGAATAGGCACGCATGACGTGGCCGTTGCCGGCACTACTTGCGTGGGGCCTGGCGTGGCTGATCTTCGTCGGACTGACCTCGCTGCGCGTCGCGGCCTTGGCGGCATTCGCCACCGCCAGCGCCGCAGCCGTATTGCTGAGCGCGTTCGGCAGCACCAGGTGGCGGCGCATCTTCATCGCCGTTGGCTTCCCACTGTCGCTCGTTGCCAGCGGCATGGCGGGTGGCATGCCCGCGTGGGCCTGGCTGCTTCCCCTCGTGCTCCTCGCGCTGCTCTACCCGGTGAGCACCTGGCGCGATGCGCCGCTCTTTCCAACACCGGCTGGCGCGCTGCGCGGATTGGCCGCGTTAGCCCCGCTGGTTCCATCGGCCGCGATCGTCGATGCGGGCTGCGGCGTGGGCGACGGCCTGCGTGAACTGCATCGCGAGTACCCCGCCGCGCGCATCGATGGTCTGGAATGGAGCTGGCCGCTGCGCCTCGCGTGCGCATGGCGCTGCCGGTTCGCCCGGGTGCGCCGAGCCGATATCTGGACAGCCGAGTGGTCGCCGTACGACATGGTGTATCTGTTCCAACGCCCCGAAAGCATGCCGCGTGCACGCGACAAAGCCGCGCGGGAACTGCGGGCTGGCGCGTGGCTGGCCAGTCTCGAGTTCGAGGTCCAGTCGCTCGAACCGACGCAGGTGCTGCGCTGCTCGGATGGCCGTCTCGTGTGGCTGTATCAAGTGCCATTCACGCCGCGCTGACGCGTGAGGCGGCGCCACGCCGGCGAATGATGTACCGTCTCGGCAGCGCGGGTTCCACAGAGGAGAGACATGACCAAGCGATTCGAAGGACGAGTGGCGCTCGTGACCGGCGCCAGCAGTGGCATCGGCCGCACGACGGCCATCGCATTCGGGCGCGAGGGCGCGAAGGTGGTGGTGACCGGCCGTCGCCGGGAGCAGCTCGAGGAAACGCTTGCTCTCATACGGGCCGCCGGCGGGAACGGCCAGGCGGTGACCGGTGACTGCTCGAAGTCCGCGGACGTCCAGCGCATGGTGAACGCCGCGGTCACGACGTACGGACGTCTGGACTGCGCCTTCAACAACGCCGGCATCGAAGGCGGCAAGGCGTTTGTGGCCACGGCCGACTACGCCGAAGACATCTGGGACAAGGTCATCGCCATCAACCTCACCGGCGTGTTCCTGTCCATGAAGTACGAGATCCGCCAGATGCTCGCGCAAGGCGGGGGCGCCATCGTCAACATGTCGTCGGTGGCGGGACTTATCGGCACGCGCATCGGCATCGGCTACGGCGCCACCAAACACGGGGTCATCGGCGCCACCCGGGCCGCGGCGATGGAGTACGCCGCCCACAATATCCGGGTCAACGCTGTGTGTCCTGGAGTGGTGCGCACCGAGATGACCGAGCGCGCGTTCTTCCACGACGCGCAGCTCGTGGCGGCGATGACCGCGCGCCATCCAATGGGACGGCTGGGCACGCCCGAGGAAGTGGCCGAAGCGGTGCTGTGGCTCTGCTCGGACGCGTCGTCGTTCACCACCGGACACGCACTGCCCATCGATGGCGGACTGACCGTGCCGTAGGACGTCAGTTCCGTGTCGCGGATCGTACGGCAGTCGAGAGCGGCTCTTCCGTCAGTAGTTCACGCGCCAACAGCTTAGAACGGGTCTTCAACGCGAGCACGTGTCGAGACCGGGCCTGGATCGATCTGCACCGGGTGTCGTAAGGCCAACTCGCGAACGATGCGTGTGTGTCGCTCCTCGAGATCCCGAAAGCGCAGGTAGAAGCTGAAACACAGAAAGAACAGAAAGAGCGTGGAAACGTAAAGAATCAGATCGACGCCACGCCCGATTCCAACCCAACGCGCCAGCACATTCGTCACGCCAGGGTAGAGGATGAACACGATCCCGACACCGAAGAACGCCAGGACGAACACTCGCCGGACTGCCGACCGCGTCAGGATCAGGAAGTAGAACAGGCAGACGGCCGTAGCGATCGCAAAGAGCGGCTGGAAGATCATCGCGTGAGCCTTCCGATGATGAGGTCGTAGAGAATGTCGATCGCGCCCAGGCCCGATTGCCCCTTCGTCTTCGAGTAGGCGCTGTAGCGAACCACGCACGGCGCCTCCGTGTATGACAGTTTGGCGCGACGAATGTTCTGAAGAATCTCAGACGCATGCGCCATGCGATTGTGCGTAATCCGAAGCCCCGGAGCCGCGCTGGCTCGAAACGCGCGCAGGCCATTGTGGGCGTCAGTCAGACGGAGTTTCGTCGTCAAGCGCGTGTAGCGAACGGCCGCGGTCAGCAGGAGCCGTCTGGTCGGAGAGATGCCGATCACCTGGCCAAGAAATCTCGACCCGAGCACGACATCGAAGTCACCGTTCACGAGTACGTCGACGAGTCTGAGAATGTCGGCCTCGTCGTGCTGGCCATCGGCGTCGAAGGTCACGACGTATCGAGCACCGCGCTGCAGGCTGAAATCGATCCCGGTCTGGAGAGCGGCTCCCTGGCCAAGATTCACGGCATGGCGGAGCACCGCGGCGCGCACGCCGTGAAGCTGCGCAAGGGTTCCGTCCGTCGAACAGTCGTCCACGACAACCACGTGCACGGGGAGCATCGCAACGCGTTGAACCGTCTCACGCACGACCTTCTCTTCGTTGTACGCGGGGATGACCACGTACACTCCGGCCCGGGCATCGAGACTCATCGCTGACTCCAGATCCCGCCTATGAAGGGAGAAACGGGCGCGAGAACTCGAATAGCGCGAATAGAGTTCGCCTGTCTGCCCCACATCGGGGCCTCTTCACGCCGCAACGCCGCAATCGGCAGCCGCGGCGCGCGAAGCGTCAGGACCATGCTCCGAGCATAACCTCACGCATCGAAATCCTCGCGCCGCGATCGTGCGCAGCACGGCGCGCCTCTGCACGGCGCGGAGCCAAAGTCATCACCAGCTGGGCCTGGAGCGACGGAATCGCGCTGCCGACCGATTGCAGACTGACCGTGCCGTGACCGCCACCGCCCAGAAGGCAAGACAGGGGGTTGTCGCTCGCTCGAGCCGGCCGGTTGTAGACTGCAAGGCCTGATGCACTACGCGACCGCCGAACGCCGTGAGCACCTGAAGTATGGGCTGCGCCACGACCCCTTCAAGGCCCTCGTCGCGCCCCGCCCGATCGGTTGGATCTCCACGGTGGGCGCGAACGGCATCGTGAACCTGGCCCCGTACAGCTTCTTCAACGCCGTGTCGGACACGCCGCCCATGGTGATGTTCTCGTCGGTCGGCCGGAAAGACACTCTCCGAAATCTTGGGGAGACGGGTGAGTTCACCTGTTCGATTGCCAGCCAGGCACTGGTGGACCAGATGAATCTGAGCTCCGCCATGGTGGCCAGCGACCTCAGCGAGTTCGACCTGGCCGGCCTCGCCAGCGCGCCGTCCCTCGTGGTGCAGCCGCCGCGAGTCGCGGCGAGTCCGGCGGCCCTCGAATGCCGTGTCTGGAAAACCATTGACCTGCCCGGCGGCCCCGGCGGGGCCGGGCCCACCGTCGTCTTCGGCGCCGTCGTGGCGATCTACATCGACGAGCGGTTCGTGAAGGACGGCATCGTCGACACCGCCGAGATCCGGCCGCTCGCGCGCATGGGCTACATGGATTACGCGGTCGTCACGCCGGAGACGACGTTTACACTGAACCGGCCCCAGGTCGGCGAGGACCGCCGCTCGGCGAGAGTCACGCCGGGGCCGTGGGACGGCGTCTACCGGTAGGTGCCGCCCGCCCACGAAGTGTGGGGCCAACCTGCCGGCATGTTGTACGCTGGAGGCGTGTCTTTGGCGCCTTCTTCCGCTCCGCTCCCTTCGGCGTCGCGCGTGCGCGTCGCCCTCGGCGTGTTCGCGACAGCCGTGCGGCAGTTCTTGTGGGGGTACTGGCAGGCGCCGCCCGGGCATTGAGGGCTCGATCCAGTGGCCTGGGAGCAGGCCGCACGTGAACGAAAAGGGTTGGTCGTTGCGGAACGTCCTGCCACGCGCATCGTCGAGCCAGTGATTCGTCGACGGGCTTGACGCCCGACAACGGCGCCGCGACCACCGGTGACGACGCCCTCGTCGTCGGCCTTCCTACAGCGGTCTGACCGGCGCGGCGCGAAATCTGGCGCGCGCCTGCCACAGCGCCACTGCCGGAATCAGAAAGACCAGGGCTGCTACGGCGCCGCCAATCCATCCGCGTCCGCGCGGGTCGCGCAGACTCCATACCAGCATGCCGATGCTGATCTGCGCGGAGTAGACGGCGGCCCACGGCCACATCCAAGGCCGCATCTTCCAGAACCCGTAGGCGCCGGCCGCGTAGACGGCCCAATGCAGCGGTTCGGTCAGTTTTGCCGCCCAGCCGTGCAGCATCAGCCCGAACCAGACTTCTTCGTCCGTGGCGATGCTCTTCCAGAACAGGTCGAACGGCATATACACGAACGTCATGAACAGACAGAACGCCAGGAGGCCATTCATCCACCAGGGACGTCGTGCGAGCTCCGTACGCCAATCAGCACGTGCCATCGGTGGACTCCTTGAAGAAGGCCGCGCCACCCCGACGCCCGCGGTCCCCGTGCGACTCTCCCGCCGGCGCGATTACCGACACGCGAAGTTCGCCGCGTCGTCGATGCTGCCCGACCCGCTGTAGATGGCGACCTGCGGGTACGGGCACAGCGGACGCGTCCGGTCGACCTTCCCGTTCGTGATGTGCGACGCGCGGATCGTGTCGGGTGCCTGGCCGTGCTCGACCCACTGCTCGAGCGCAGTGAGCTCGTCGAAATCGCTGGGGCCTTCGCCACCGCCGCAGTGTGCCATGCCTGGCGCCATGAACAGCCGGTAGGAGCCATGCACCTTCGGCGCGCCGCCGAGCGCCGTCGCTACTCGGGTGAAGTACGCGGTGCTACCGAACGGTGTGATCTGTGGATCGCTCCAGCCGTGATACTGAAGCAGCTTCCCGCCGCGGTCGAAGAACGGCTGTAGATTCGCATTGCGCGCGTCAATCGCGCCGCCCGGGCCTTCTGCCAGGCGCGCCACGTCGGTCGAGACGTTGAAGGTCTGCACGTCCCACGCGGGATCGCCGAAGACCAGGTAGCGAAGATGATCGAGCCCGGTCGCGCGAGCCGAGGCCGACCATCCCAGGTCGGTCCATCCCAGCTCGCTCCCCGGCGCCAGACCCGGAATCTCGCGCTCGGTCGCCGCGTCGACGATCGGCGAATAGAGCAAGCGCGCCGTGCCAACTTGGGAGAGCGTCAGACATCCGGATGCCTCGCCGCTCTTGCAGACGAGCACGCCCGGATCGAACCGGCAGGCGGCGGGGTTTTCGAGCAGCCCGTCCCTGACGCCGTCGAGCGGGTCACACGCGGCAACGACCGCGCCGTGCAGCACCCGCGTCGCGGCAGACGAGAGGCGCGCCTCGTCCTTCTGCAACGCCTGGGCAATCCGAACGGCCTGGGCGGTGCGGCCCGACCAGTCCAGCCCCGGCGATCCGGCGACGATGCCGTCGTAGTCGGCCGGGAACATCTGCGCCTCCTGCATCGCCTGCCGGCCGCCGGCCGAGCACCCGACCCAGTAGGAGAACCTCGGGGCGTGGCCGTAGAACTCATTGACGACGGCCTTGGCCTTCACTGTCATCTCGTGCGCGGACCGGTAGGCGAAATCGATCACTTTTTCCGGGTGGCCAAGCCCGAAGCTCGCACTGCCGCCCACGTGCCCTGTATCAGTGGAGCTGGTCGCGTAACCGCGCCGCAGGGCCTCAGCCATCGCGGAGTACGCGATCGAACCCTGCCAGGCGCCGTTGCCGACGCCCTGGAACTTGCCGTTCCAGCCCGACACCGGCAGCCAGATTTCAATCCGGATGTCGGAGTCGCTCGACGGCGTGAGCGTGGCGGCCACGCGGCAGAATGCGGGGAGGTCGCCGAATCGTGCGCCGGCGTCGCGTCCGCCACCCTGCGTGAAGGCTCCCGCGGCCACGGGCCGAGCCATGGTCACGGTGGCGCCGGGCAGGGCGAGCGTGGCGAGGCTCTCGCAAGTCGCCGCGGCCGCGGACGGCGTCGCGAGCATCGACAGGACCGCAGCGACAACCGCAACCCGGACGATCGATCGGATGAGACGCGTCATCGTTCCCTCCCTCGTTCGATGGTGGCCGAAGCCAGGATCCAGTCGAGCCTCGGACGACTCGTAAGTATTGGCGCATGTCCGATCATTCCCTAAGTGGACATCGCTCGGCCGCTGTTTCGGGTCGGGTCCCTTGGCCGCCTCGCAGGGCAACGGGCGCCCGGTACCAGTTGCACTGCCGTGGTCGCCGGCCCCCGCAGCCGGGTGCCGACATCCTCACAGAGACCTGAAATATTTTCGACAGCTCGCACAAATGGACCCCTGCGCAGTCGTGCCGAGGTAGACTCATCGCCGATTCCGCCGTCGTCAAGTATCGTGGGGCAACCTCTCCCGTTGTCCGACGCGAAAAGACTGACGCGCGCACGCCAGAGTGTTCCTCACAACATCGGGAGACGCGCGAGGCTCGTCATGGTGGTTCGCCCCACGAGTCAGGCTGCTGCAATGCGCCTGGCTCTGCTCCTGGCCGTCGTGCTGACGGCAATCGCCACTGGTCAGACGTCGACAAAGACGTTTCAGCTCAAGGGCGATTTGTCCGAGCTGTCGGGAACGGCACACGGTTCGACGGTCACTCCGTCCATTGGACCGCTGGGCACGCTGACCGTGGCCGGAAGCGGCGTCCTCGAGTTTGCTCCCGTCGGTGCCGGGACGGGCGTGGCATTCCGGCCTGGCGGGTGGCAGGCGGACAACATCGCGTACTACAGGTTCGGCGGGCCAACTGTCGGGGCGCTCTTCAACGTGAGCGGCGGCGACGTCACCTTCCTCCTGAAGTCGCGGTACTCGTTCGCGAATCGACAGCTCGGTTACAACCAGTGGGCGTTCGACGTCTACGACGCCAACCAGAATCTTTTCACGTTCTACGTGTCGACCTATAGCGGTTATCTGATGCTCAACTACCGTGCCGGGGGAGTCGTGACGAACACGTACTTCGTCACGCGCGGGCAGGAAGACGCGATGCTTGGAAGCGGCGTCGTCTTGAAGGTTCGCATTGCGTGGGACGGATCGCGCAACTACCTGTATTTGAACGACGTGCTGGCCCAGACCACGGTGTATTCGGCAGCCGTGCCGAACTGGACCGCGACCTCTTCGTTCGTGATCGGCACCAAACAGGACTTGACGTATGGCGCTGGCTATTTTTCGCTCGACGACTGGGTCAGCCAGCTCACGGTGACCAGCGCATCCGCCGGCACGCCACCGGTAAAGGCCGCATCGGCTTCTCCAGTGACCGGGTCGGTTGGCGTTGCCACGACGAGCGCGCTGTCGTGGGCGGCGTCTTCTGGCGCCACGACGTACGACGTGTACTTCGGTCAGACGCTCCCAGCGGTCCGCACCGGGGCGAACCTGACCGCGACGACCTTCGCGCCACCCGGCGGCATGGCGCCCGGCACTCAGTACGTCTGGCGAGTAGACGCCGTGAACGGGTTCGGCACGACGACCGGCGACGTCTGGAGCTTCACCACGGCCGCGGCTCCACTGCCGCCGAAGGTGACCTCTCCGTCGCCCGGCAACGGCTCGACCGGCGTCCCGGTCGGCGCGGTGCTGTCGTGGGCCGCCTCGCCGGGCGCCGCGGCATACGACTTGTACGTGGGCACGACACTGCCCAGTTCGCCGACCTGGACGAACCTGACAGGGACCACGTACAGCCCGCCGGGAGGGCTCGCGGCGAGCACGAAATATTTCTGGAGGGTCGACGCGAAGTCCAGTTCGGGCACGACGGCCGGCGACGTGTGGAGCTTCACGACATCGGCAACCACGCCGCCACCACCCAAGCCGACGACGCCGTCGCCTGCCAACCTCGCAAGCAACGTGGGCGTCAGCACGAGCCTCTCCTGGGCTGGTTCATCGGGCGCCATCTACGATCTGTACTTCGGCACGACGTTGCCGGCCGCACCGACCGTGTCCGGCCTGTCGGCAACCACGTATGTTCCTGGCGCGCCGCTCGCCTACGCGACGACGTACTCGTGGCGGGTGGATGCCAAGAACAGCAGCGGGACTACGGCGGGCGACGCCTGGACGTTCACGACCGGCCCGGCGCCGGGCGTCTCGACCATCACGGTCAACCCCACCGCCGATTCCGCAATCCACTCGGTTGCGCCGACCTCGAACCTCGGCCGCGCGACGGCGGTGACGCTGTACACGGGGTCGTCTGCGCTCTTTGGTTTCAGCCTTCCTCCGTTGCCTGGCGGAGCGGTCTTGATGTCGGCGAAGCTTCGGCTGAGTGTCCCTGGTTACAACGACGGCTATCCGCTCACCCCCGATGAACACGCCGTCGTGGGCGTGTATCGTCTGACCGCGCCCTGGACCGAAACTGGTGTGACCCACACCAAGGCGACGGCCACCGCGTCGTGGACATCGCCCGGCGGAGACTACGACTCGACCACCGACTTCGGCCGCGGGCCGAATGGCCTGGTCGCCGAGGCGCTCTCGCGCCTGTCACAGACGCCCGAGTCGCTGACCTTCGACGTGACGGCGCTCGTCGCCCAGTGGTACAAGAACGCCTATCCGAATTACGGGTTCCTCTTCCGCCAGATCGATCATCAGGGCAGTCCGATGGTGAGTTTCAGGGAGATGGCTGATCCGACGAAGGTGCCCGCGCTCGAGATCCGCTACGCGACCACGTCCGCGCCGCCGACGGTCGTGAGCGTGACGCCAGTTAGCGGAGGGGCCAACAGGCCCGTCGATCAACCGATCACGTTCGTTCTGAACGATCTGGTGGGGATCAATCCTGGAACTTTGTCATTCGTCGTCAATGGTGTGCAGCGGGCAAGCCAGGTCCAGATTTCCGGGCCCCTGGTGTCTCCGACGCTGACCTACACGCCGACGAGCCCCTATGGACACTCGACGTCGGTGAACGCCACGTTGAGCATCCAGAACTGGTCAGGGAACCCGCTGACAACCGGCGTCACGTTCACGGTCGCGCCGACCGACACCGTGGCGCCCTTCGTCACGCAGGCCTTTCCCCTCGCGGGCGCGACCGACGTTCCGACGACTGCCAAGTTCGCGTTCAAGCTCATCGACCGCGATTCGGGGGTCGACTTGGCGGCGTTGTCCGTCAAGCTGAACGGAAGCGACATCACCGGCGCGGTCCAGTTGATCCCTGTGAGCGGCGGATACCAATTCAGCTATGCGCCGCCCTCGTTGTTGCCGGCCGGACAGGCGGCGACCTACACGATCACCAGCTGCGACAAAGCCGCACCGCGGAACTGTCTGACGAACTACTCCTATACCTACGCGACACTCGCTGCCGGCAATTGGTTCCGGGGCGCGATCCACCAGCACACCGGCGACTATTCGTACGATGCGGATCCCGCCAGCACGATTGCCAGCGCTGCCAACGCCGCCCGCTCGTTTGCCGACCAGTTCCTGGTGTTCGCCCAGCACCAGTACAAGAATTTCTCCAGAGGCCTGGCGTGGACGCCGGGCGAGCTGCAGGCCATGGCGGCGGCCGAAGGGGCCCTGGGCAATGCCGGGTTTGCGGTCATCGGCGGGCAGGAGGTCTTCACCAACCAGGGGCACACGGTCACCTTCGGTGTGTCCTGGGACAAGAATCCCCAAGGCATCTACGAATTGCAGTCGTACGCAAGGTCACAGGGTGGCATCTTCGCGTTCGCGCATCCCGACTATCCATCGTGTCCCTGCACGCCGAAGAACGTCTCTGACTATCGGTTCCTCGCCGACCCGCTCTACATGGCCGCCTACACGGCCGCGGGCACGTCGTACACGCCTGGGAGAGACGGGTGGTCGAGTGGGTACGGATTCCTTGCCGCCGGTGGGTTCTACGACCAGATGCTGTCGCTCGGGCGCAAGGTCTACATCTACGGGGAATCCGACAACCATTCGAACGCCAGGGCAGCGGGAGGCAGTGTCGCCCTGATCTACAACCCGCTTCCGAGTCCGGCAGGAGTGCTCGGAGCGATCAGGGCCGGCAGGCTCTACGTCACGAGCAGCGCCAACTTGACGCTGGACGTCACGGTCAACGGCTATCCTGCCGGCTCCGATCTCGGGGACCTGGTCGACGATGCCTCATTGGCCGTCGGCGTCAGGGCCGCGATGGCCGGTGGGACTGTCGATCAGGTGACGGTCATCAGGGACAACGCGACCTTCTATACCGCGAATCCGGCCGCACCCTCGTTCACTCGAATGTCGACGGCATCGGTGACCAAGGGCAGTCGGACGTACTTCAGAGTCGTGGTCGCGGCGCGCGATGCAACGGGTCAAGTCGTTCGCGCCGTCTCGAACCCGATATTCGTTGGCACACGGTGACCGACCCGACCGTCTGAGCACCCCGTCTCATCCGCCGCCGGCGCCCATATACTTGTGCGCGATGCGCTACGACGCGATCGTCATCGGCGGCGGCCACAACGGGCTCACCTGCGCCGCCTACCTCGCTAAAGCGGGCAAGAAGACGCTCGTGCTCGAGCGCCGGCACCTCCTCGGCGGCGCGGCCGTCACCGAGGAGATCTTTCCAGGGTTCAAGTTCTCGGTGTGCAGTTACGTCGTGTCGCTGCTGCGGCCCGAGATCATCCGCGACCTCGACCTGCCGAGCCACGGCCTCGAGCTGCTGCCGCTCGACGGCACGCTCACGCCGATGGAAAGCGGCGACTACCTGTGGCGGGTCAACGACCACTCGAAGACGCGCCGCGAGATCGCGCGTCACAGCCAGAAAGACGCCGACGCCTACGACGACTACGGCATGGCCATGGTCGA
>JANMDX010000320.1:0-3505 GCA_031376505.1 Acidobacteriota bacterium | reverse complement strand
ATCAACGGGAAGATGCTCGGCGCCGCCGAGCCGATTCGCGTGCGAGCCGGGCAGCGCGTGCTGTTCCGGATCGTGAATGCCAGCGCCACCCTGGCGCACGAACTGGCGTTGCCGGGGCATCAGTTCCGCGTCGTCGCCCTCGACGGCAATCCGGTCCCGATGCCGCTGGCGGTGCCGATCGTGGAGTTGGCGCCCGGCGAGCGCGTGGATGCGATTGTCGAGATGAACCGGCCCGGCGTGTGGGTCTGCGGGGGACTGAAGCCGGCCGAGCGCGCGGCCGGGCTCGGCATCGTCGTCGAGTACGCCGGTGCGACCGGTCCGCCGCAGTGGCTGGACCCGTTGCCACGCCCCTGGGACTACACCCTCTTCGGCGCGACCCGCGAGACGCGGCCCGAGCCCGACGGGCACCTCACGCTGGCGTTTCGCGCCACCGGTGATGGGCACCACTGGACGATCAACGGCAAGCAGTACCCGAAGACCGACCCGATCGTGGTGCGGGCGGGCCGTCGCTACCGCTGGCGGCTCGACAACCAGAGTGCCGACCCCCATCCGGTGCACCTGCACCGGCACACCTTCGAGCTGGTGGATGTGGCGGGCCGGCCCACGTCAGGCGTGCGGAAGGACGTGGTGGTCGTGCCGGCCTGGAAGCAGGTGGAGATCGACGTGACGGCCGACCAGCCTGGACTGGCGCTCTTCCATTGCCATCAGCAGTTCCACATGGACATGGGCTTCATGGCGATGATGCGGTACGAGGCCTGACCTGTCAGAACGCGGCCTCGCGTGGCTGATGCCGTCTGCCGGCGCTTCCGGTCGCCATCACTTCGTAGGCACGTTGGTGGCGTGCAGGTGCACGATGCGCCAGCCCGCGCCCCGCTTGCCCATCACGACGGTGCGGCGCGCCAGGCGTTCGGCGTTGCGCAGATGGAAGGTGACTACCGCGGCGTCGGCGCCGAACACCGCGACGTGCAGGTCTTCGGGCGGCAGGCGCTGGAAGGGCGGGCCGCTCGGCGCGGCTTTTCGGATCTGGGCGAACACGTCGGCAAACCCCGCCTCGAAGGCGGCACGCCCGTCGTGGCGATGCGGCGGCGACGGCGCCGGGAAGAACACCGTGGCGTCGTCGTCGAAGCACTGACGAAAGCGGTCCCACTCGAGGTTCTCGAAGGCGGTCAGGAAGAGGGCGAGCGCGGCCCGCACCTCGGCCTCCGCCGGGGTGGCTGGGGGCAGTTCGAGGCCGTGGCCGCCGATGGGCGCGGTGACGGTGCTGGCGCCGAAGCCGGCAATCAGCGGACGGCCCTTGGCGATCGCGTCTCGCACCGACGGCAGCGACAACGACGCGGTGTGGCTCGCGGCGCTGTCCCACACTTCGGTGATCCAGATCGCCTGGCCGTCGGCGGGATCCTTCGCCACCACGTAGCTGAGGCAGCCGGGCATGCCCGACACGCCGCCGAGCAGGATGGCGATGAGGTCGTCGCGGCGTCCGGGCACCGCCGTCATCTGGCCGATCAGGCCGTAGAGTCCGTCGGCCTGTCCAAACGCACCGGGTGCTCCGGCGCCGGAACTCATGAGCAGGCTTCCAGCCGCGAGCAGGTCACGACGGGTGAGGTGCATGCGCCATGGTAGCGCGGCGTCCGCCTGGCCCGACCTCGACGCAGCAGCCGGTCTGGATGTGATGCTCGATCAGCCGCACCGTGCGGGCGCCCAGCGACCGTCCGAGTGCGCTCACGACGCCGACGGTGACCGTGTGCTGAAAGCCGAGCGGGTTGCCGACTGCGATGACGAGCTGGCCGGGCCGGAGCCGCGAGAAATCGCCGAGAGGTGCCGCGCACAGCGCGGCCGACGACACACGGAGTACCGCGAGGTCAGGGATACAGCCTGAGAATACGCATCGAGTAGTGCCAGGTCTGTGTGCATGGGTCCCTCGCGCGGGTCTGCGGCCCGCGTGTGCTCAGAGGTCGATCAAGCCGAACCGCAGTGCGCGCCGCACGGCGTCGGTGCGCGTCGTCGCGCCGAGCTTGCCGAAGATCGCGCTGAGATGAAACTTCACCGTGTGTTCGCTGATGCCGAGCCGCCCGGCAAGCTCGCGATTGCCGACGCCGTCGGCCAGGAGCACCAGCACCTCGTGTTCGCGCGGGGTGAGCGCCTCCACCGGACGTTCCTCGTCGGCCGTGCGCCCAGCGCGAGGTTCGTCACCGCTCGGCCAGGTCCCGACGGGCCCGAGCACGAGGTCCGCCTCGCCCGGCCGGTCCACGACGACCCATCCGGCCCGCGCGGCGTCGTCGAGCAAGCGGCGGCGGTCGCTGCCCGCCACCGCCGCCACGAATACCCGCGTCCGCGTGCTCACACGTTCCAGCTTACCCGCGCGGACGCGTGCCCACCGTCAGTGCCACCTGCGTGCTCGTGGCCCCGCGCATCACGGACAACGGGACCGTCTGGCCCACCTGATGGCCACGCAGCAACGTCAACAAGTCGTCGGCCTCGGCCACCGTCGCCCCACCGAACGCGACAATCACATCACCGACCAGCATCCCGGCGGCATCGGCTGGCCCGTCGGGCACCACGCCCGTGACGAGCAGCCCGGTCGCGGGGCCCTCGCCGCGTTGTCGCGCAGGCAGCGTCACGGCCATCGAACTCACGCCGATGAACCCCTGGCGCGCGCCGCCGTGGGCCACCACGTCGCGCCCCGCGGCCCAGGCGATGGCGGCCGGCAGCACCACCGTCGTGCCTCGGATCGCCATCGCCGTGACGACGCCCAGCACGTGGCCCGCCCCGTCGACGAGGGCGCCGCCGGTGAGCGCGCCGTGTGGCGCCAGGCCCACGCGCACCACGCGCGCCACCTCGGTGCTGCGGCTCGTGCGCAGGGGTCCGCCCACCACGACGACGGGCGCGAGCGTCGAGAACACACCGCCGCTCCACGTGCGCCCGACAGCGAGCGCGAGGTGGCCGGGCCGTGGTTCGTCGGCCGCGACCGCGGCCGGCGCACCCAGGCCGGCGGCGCGCACCACGGCGAGCCCGGTGCCGGCGTGACGTCCCAGTACCTGGCCGTCGAAGGTCTGGCCGTCGGCGCGTCGTACCGGGGCGGCGTCGTCGTCCAGGTGATGGCCGGGTACGAGAATCAGGTCGGTATCGAACACGACGCCAGCCACGGGACGGCGGCGCGTCTGCACCTGGACGACCGAGGCGGAAGCCACGTCGGTGGCGGCGGCGAGTTCGGCGGAAAGAGAGGCGAGGAGGTTGCTCATGTCCTCACGCTACGCCTCCGGCGCGGCTGGCGCGCCAGCCGTTTGGCTAGGGCCAGGATTCGCTGCGTCAGGCGCTAGAATTCCTGCATGTGGCGAGCACTGGCGGGCGGCGTGTGTGCGGCGGCGGTGGCACTGTCGGGCGCGCCGGATGAAGTGCGCGCGACCGATCGCGCGGTGGTGTGGCTGCTGGCCGGCGAACGCAACTTCGAGCGCGATCTCAACCGCGAAGCGGCGCGCGGCTTCCGGCTGGCCGCCATCAGCGACGG
>JANMDX010000301.1:0-2355 GCA_031376505.1 Acidobacteriota bacterium | reverse complement strand
TGGCCGGAGGACGGCGCGCGCCAGGGATGCCGCCGAGGTCACTCGACGCCAGGTTCACGAGGTCGAAGATCCCTTTCTCGTCGAGCTGGTAGGGATCGTCGAACTGGCCTGCGATGATGCGGCCGCCGTTTGACAGCGGGTGGATGAACGTGTCGACAAACGGCTGGTCGTACAGGCCCACTTCGCGGCTCGTCGGGTCGCCGGACTGGTAGCCCTTGAACGGCCCGAGTCCGTAGACGAGGCGGTCGGTCTGCGGCCCGTGGTTGTTCGGCAGCACCGGCAGGCTCCGCCCGAGGATCTCGGTGTTGTCTTCGCGTTCCTCAGAGTCGGCATTGCCGCCGCTGCCGATGCGCGTGACCTTCATCGTCTCGGTGCCGCCGGTGAGCTGCCAGAGCAGCTCGTTGCCGCCGCCGAGCGGATCAGCGGCGCTCGGTGCCGCCTCGGGTGTCAGACGGTTGGTAAACTCCACCCGGTAGACGACCTGGTCCTTCAGGCTCGCGCCCTTCCCGATGTGGAACTCATACCGGTAGCCATTGCACGCGCGGAGCCCCTGGTTGCCCTGCCCGGGCTCGTGGAGCGGGTTGAAGTTCATGATCAGGTAGAGCTTGTCGTGCGCGCCGGGTGACACCCACGCGTAGGTATCGGTGTTGTCGGCGCACGGCTCGTTCAGAATCGCCAGTGCTTCACGGTGGCTCGACCCCTGCACGGTGATCCCGCCCGCGGCCAGCAGCGCCGCGGCGACCACCCCTTTTGACGTTCGTTTCATCGCATTCCTCCAAGATGGCCCTCACGGCCCTGTGACCTCGACCCGCGGTCCGTGCGGTTCGACCCCACTGGCCACTACGGACGCGCGCGCCGCCTGGATTGCGCCCGCCGACCGGCCTCCACATCCAAACCGCGGGCGAGGCCGTATTGGTCGGTGACACACAGAATGTGGAGGGACACGATGGATGTTCGCGTCGGTCGACGGACCTGGGCACGGTGGGCCAGCCTCGTGGTGGTTACGCTCGGGGTGACGGTGCCGCTGGCGGCCCACGATTTCTGGATTGAGCCGACCAGCTACCTGCCAGACCCTGGACAGGTCATCGGCATCCGCGCGCGGGTCGGCGATCTGTTTGTCGGCGATCCGGTACCCCGTGACCCGTCACTGCTCGATCAGCTGGTGGTGGAGGATGCCACCGGCCGCCGCCCGGTCATTGGGCGCGACGGCGCGGAGCCAGCTGGACTGCTGCGCGTGGTCGTGCCGGGTCTTCACGTCATCGAGTACTTCGGCAAACCCAGTCGAGTCGAGCTGGCTGCGGAGAAGTTCAATACCTATCTTCGCGAGGAAGGGCTCGACGAGGTGGCGGCCACCAGGGTCCGACTGCATCAGACCACGGCTGGCGCCCGTGAACTCTTTACCCGGTGCGCCAAGACGCTGGTCTTGCTCGGCGCTCCAAGCGACGCGCAGCGCGATCGTGCGCTCGGCTGCCGGATCGAACTGGTTGCCGAACGCAACCCATACCTGCTGGAGCCCGGTGGGGTGCTGCCGCTCAGCCTCACCTTTGACGGGCGGCCCTTGGCCGGGACCCTGGTGGTCGCCCGCAACAAGCGCCGTCCGGCCGAAACCGTGAGCGCCCGATCGGGGCGCGACGGCCGCGTTCGGCTCACGCTTCAGGCTGGTGGCACGTGGCTCGTCAAGGCCGTGCACATGGTGCCCGCGCCGGCCGCGGCCGACGCCGACTGGGCCAGCTACTGGGCCTCATTGACCTTTGACATGCCGGTGGGATCCGCCTCGACGGCGCCTGCAGGGGCCGTGCGGTGATCCGGTTGGCGGGCCCGGTCGCGGCTCGCCTCGCCGGCGCCGGCGCGCTGGTCGTGCTCAGCGCGCTCGGCCGCCTCGAGGCGCACGAACTCGGTACGACGAAGGTCGCGGTGCAACTGGACGAGGTGAGTCAGCAGTCCGGCGGCCACTACCGCATCGCCATCGACACCGATGCCGAGAGCCTGCTCGAGAAGCTGGAGTCGGTCGCGGGTGGGCCCGTCGCGGGTTCGCCGGCACGCGACGTCGCGACGCGCCTGTCGGCCCTGGCTGACACCTTTCGCGCACGCGTGGACGTCCTGTTCGACGGCATGCCCGTGCGGCCCGACATCAGTATCGCCGTGACACCGCCGACCGGAGACCTCTCGGGCCGGACAGCCACCATCGTGCTCACCGGCGCGGTGCCGTCCGGCCACTCGCAGTTCGCGTGGCGCTACGGATGGACGTTTGCGACCTACGCGCTCACGACGACCAGTGCGGGCGGCGGGTCCGCGTCGACCGAGTGGCTGGAGGGTGGCGAATCGAGCCGGGTCCACACGCTCGGCGCCCGTGCG
>JANMDX010000161.1:0-3326 GCA_031376505.1 Acidobacteriota bacterium | reverse complement strand
AACGCGAAGGACTCGGACCAGCCGTTTGCGGCGGTCATCAAGGATCTGAAGTCGCGCGGCCTGTTCAAAGACACGCTGGTCGTGTGCGGCTCGGAGTTCGGACGCACACCGGTGGTGGAAGTGGGCGGCAACACCGGCGGCGTGCAGGCCGGGCGCGACCACAACCCGTTTGGCTTCTCGATGTGGCTGGCCGGCGGCGGCGTCAAGGGCGGACTGACCTATGGCGCCACCGACGACTTCGGGTTCAAGGCCATCGAGAAACCCGTGCACGTGAACGACTTGCATGCGACCATCCTGCACCTGATGGGCATCGACCACACGAAGTTGACCTATCGCTACAGCGGCCGCGACTTCCGGCTCACCGACGTGGCCGGCACCGTGCTGCACGACATCATCGCGTAGCACGGCGACGACGGCCGAGGGCGGTTGCAGAAACCGCCACGGCGAGCGCCAATCGAGTTGTGAACTTCTGCACGTCGTGCGGAGATCCCGGTCGTTTTCGGCGACATCCTGTGGCGGCACGCGATTCGCAATCGCCAGCGACATGGCCGGTGGAGTTAGAATCCAGAAATGGCCGGGGAGGATCCGATGCTTTCACCCGCGGCGCGACCCGACACGCGCCTCACCTACGACGACTTCCTGCTCTTTCCGGACGACGGCAAGCGACACGAGATCATCGACGGGGAGCACTACGTGACCCCGTCACCGAACCGGCGGCATCAGCAGCTTGTCGGCCGCCTGCATGCCAGAATCGCCTGGCACCTTGAAACGCATTCCAGCGCTGGCGAAGTCTATCTGGCCCCCTTCGACGTCGTGCTGTCCTTCCATGACGTCGTCGAGCCCGACTTGCTGTTCGTCGCCGCCGACCAGAAGGACATCCTGACGGACAAGAACGTCCAGGGGCCTCCGGCGCTGGTCATCGAAGTGCTGTCAAAGAGCACGCGGAAGCGCGACGCGCAGACCAAGCGTCGCCTGTTCGAGCGCACCGGTGTGCGCGAGTACTGGCTAGTGGATCCGGAGCTGGACACCGTGCAGGTGTTCCGGCCGGTCGACGGCCGTCTACAACGGGTGGCCGAGTTGTCGGCCGAAGACGACCACTCGCTGACGACGCCGTTCCTGCCCGGGTGCGCAATCGGGCTACGCGACCTGTTCCAGCCGCCTGACTAGATCTGCAGAATCCGCAACGGAGACGCACCGGTCCAGTGGCGCTTCCTGCGGACTCCTGCGCGTCGTGCGGGGATCTCGGTCGTTTTCGGCGAAATCCTGTGGCGGCACGCGATTCGCAGTCGCCAGCGACGTGGCCGGCGGAGTTAGAATCCAGGAATGGCTGGAGAGGATCCGATGCTGTCACGCGCGGCGCGACCCGACACGCGCCTCACCTACGACGACTTCCTGCTCTTTCCAGACGACGGCAAGCGGCACGAGATCATCGACGGGGAGCACTACGTGACGCCGTCGCCGAACCTGCGGCATCAGGACCTGGTGGGCAGGCTGCACCTGGCCATCGGGACACATCTGGCCGCACGTCCTGGTACCGGCCGCATCTTCCTGGCACCGCTCGACGTCGTGCTGTCCTTCCATGACGTCGTCGAGCCCGACTTGTTGTTCGTGGCGGCCGACCAGAAGGCCATCCTTACCGAGAAGAACGTCCAGGGGCCTCCGGCGCTGGTCATCGAAGTGCTGTCGAAAAGCACGCGGAAGCGCGACGCGCAGATCAAGCGCCGGCTGTTCGAGCGCACCGGCGTGCGCGAGTACTGGCTGGTGGATCCAGAGCTAGACGCCGTGCAGGTGTTCCGGCCCGTCGACGGCCGTCTGCAGCGGGTGGCAGAGTTGTCAGCCGAAGACGACCACACGCTGACGACACCCTTGCTTCCCGACTTCGGCATCGGACTGCGCGCGCTCTTCGCCCCGTTCGACTAGACCCGTTCGAGTGAGCCCGTCGTCAGCGGTCGCAGCTACGGCTTGCCCGCGGGCGCAGGCGGCGCCGACACCGCGCACCCGCTGTTGCCAGCGGCATCGGTGGCGCACACGCGATAGGGCGCAGACGCGGGCACGTTTTTCGGCCAGTCGGCCAGCCACAGATACTCGCCATACCAGCGCATGGGCAGTTCGCGCGTCACCGCGCCGGTGAACTCGACAGCCACTCGCTTCCACTCGCTCGCCAGGCTCGGGCTCTTGCGGTCGTGCACGCGGGCATGCACCTGCACAACGCCACCTGGGCGCACGGTCGCATGCACGCGCGTGATCGACGGCGGCGCCGTGTCGCGCGGCAACCCGCGTCCCGAGAACACGCGCTCGTCGGTCGCGGTCTTGTGCTCGCCTTGCCCCTGCACGACGTCCAGACGGCCGTCGCCGTCGAGGTCCGCCAGTGCGATGCCGAGAGTACCCGGCGTGTCGGCGCCACTGAACACGTCGACACGCGCCGTGAGGTGGCCCTTGCCGTCGTTCACGAGCAGCCGGTCCGGCCCGCTGAGCGAGCCCACCACGAAGTCGGCGTCACCGTCGGAGTCGGCGTCGAGAAACGCCACCATGTTGTCGTCCTCGCCCACGTTCTCGCGGGCGGGCCACCAGGACGGCGTGGCGTCGCTGAAACGCCCCTTGCCGTCGTTCCTGAACACGTGCTCGCGACGACTGGATTGATCGTCACCCGCGATGTCGCCGTCGTTCATCGTGACGAGATCCAGGAACCCGTCGCCGTCGAGATCCATTGGCTCGAACTCGTAGTTGTTCGTGTACTGCGGTAGCGCGCGCGCGTCCTCGGTGAACGTGCCGGCGCCGTCGTTGCGGAACAGACTGCTGCCCGGGCAGCGCTTGCACGACACGAGCACGTCGAGGTCGTCGTCGTTGTCGACGTCGGCCAGTTCGAGGTCCCATGAGAAGCGCACCCGCAGTGTCGGCATGCGCGCGTCGGTGGCATCCACGAAGTGCCCTGTCCCGTCGTTCACCCACAGGCGCGTGCGGCCGCCGTCGTTGGTCAGGTTGTGGCCCGGTCCCCAATCCGCCAGCACCACGTCGAGGTCGCCGTCGCCGTCGACGTCGCCAAACTCCAGGTCGCCGACGCTGAGCGGTATCTGCGGCAGATGCGTGGCGGTCACTTCTCGGAAGGCGCCCTTCCCCGTGCCTAGAAAGAGACGGCTCTGGGTCTGATAGGTCGTGCCCACGAGCACGTCCACAAGACCGTCGTCGTTCACGTCGCGCGCCTTGATCACCCGCGCCAGATCCGGCGTGGCGCCGAACACCTGCGCCGTGGCCTCGGCGAATGTGAAGCCTGGGCCCGTGTACAGAAACACCTGGTTCGGCTCGGGCGTACCGGGCGCGGAGTAGTC
>JANMDX010000291.1:0-9685 GCA_031376505.1 Acidobacteriota bacterium | reverse complement strand
CGCGATGTGACGCTTCGATGGTGCCGCCTTCGAGCAAGTCGTGTGCGATCCGAAACACACCCGCGTCGACGCCAGAATCTGGATCTCTTCCCAGCGTCACGAATCGGAGGAAGGCCATCGTTTTGAGTTGTCGACCTAACGCCCGCGGTTCAGCCGCGGCGCGCACAGCATGCTCCAGCGCGACGTCGGCTGCAACCGCTGGTTGGGCGGCGCTCTTTCGCTGAGTCTATTTCGTTGCCTTCGCGCGCAGATAGCCGCTCGTGATCAAGAACCGATCAGCTACCAGCAGGGTTTCCGAATACCACTGTCCTTCTGCCGTGTCCGAGTTGAAGAAGCCGTGCGTGGCGCCTTCGTATCCGACGAGTTGACACTGATTCCCAAATGTCCTCGCTCCCGAACAATACCGCTCCACGTCCGCGTACGGCACGGTCGTGTCGGCCTTCCCATGGAGGATGAGCGTGGGCGGCAGGCCAGAGGCCAAATGGTGAACAGGGGAGCCATCTCGGCCTCGGACGCCAAACCGGTCTGGTGCTGACCCCGTGCTGTGCGTCGTATCCACCGCGGGATTGAAGAGCACCAGCGCATTCGGCTTCGAACTGATCGTCTTGTCCTCGTCTGGCTCGTCGTAGGCATCGAAGACCGCAGCGCTCAAGGCGATGTGCCCGCCAGCGGAGCCTCCAGCCGCCACAATTCGGTTCGATTCGACGCCAAGCTCTGCAGAGTGGGCGCGCACCCACCGTAGCGCCGACTTGGCGTCTGCCATAGCTTCGAACGCACTGGTCCGATGACGCCCAAACACGCGATAATCCGCGACGATCGCGACCATGCCACGCTGCGCAAAGTACTTCGCCTGTCGCGCGAATTGTGTGACTGATCCGTTCGTCCAGGCGCCGCCAAAGAAGAATACGATCGCCGGGCTCCTGCCGAGGGGCTCAGAGCGGTCCGGGCTGAAGACGTGCAGACGCAACTCGCCTTCGTGGGTTGACTTGTACACGTGGGTTGCCGCCCCGTCGATGCTCAGCGGCTGAGGCGCGACGGATGCCGTCTGCGCAAACGCCAACGTCGGAATCAGGAGCAACGAGAGCACCAAACAACTCGCGATGCGACCCGCACTCATGTCATGAACTCCTGCTCTGGATAGGTCGCAATCGCTCGTTGTCCGCCCAACAAATAGTCGGCCGAACTAGATATCCCGATATTCGGTCGGCGCCCGCAGCATAGCGCGAGGGCTTGGTGCGTTCAAGCGGCTTAGTCTTACTGACGCCGGCGATAGGCTGATCGGGATATCAGGGAAGGCTCGGACGAGGCTCGTGGGCTATCTCGTCCGGCGTGGGCCGAGGCCGGGCCCGAGTTGGTCGAGCGGGCTCCGGACGCCGCGTCCGCCCTGATTAAGCACGTGGGTGTAAATCATTGTGGTGCTCACGTCACGGTGGCCCAGCAGTTCCTGAATGGTGCGGATGTCGTAGCCGGCTTCGAGCAGGTGCGTGGCGAACGAATGGCGCAGCGAGTGGCACGTGGCCGGACGCACGATGCCGGCGGCACGGGCGGCTTCCTTGACGGCGCGCTGCAGAACGGACTCGTGCAGGTGATGCCGGCGCCGCTCGCGTGTGGTTTCATCCACGTAGAATCGCGTGGCCCGAAACACCCATTGCCACGCCCACTCGGTCGGGGCATTGGGATACTTCAGCCTTAGCGCCCCGGGGAGCGCGACGGTCCCGCGACCGGTGGCCAGGTCGGCTGCATGCTGCTTTTTAGCCTGCGCGATGTGGTCGCTGAGCGGGGCTTTCAGCGCCGCCGGCAGCATGGTCACGCGGTCCTTGCCGCCCTTGCCATCCCGAACCGTTACCTCGCCTCGGTCGAAGTGAATGTCCTTGACGCGAAGCTCCGCGCACTCGAGCAGTCGAAGGCCCGCGCCGTACATCAATGAGGCCATCAGCCACACGGGGCCGTGCAGCCGCCCCAGCAGCGAGGCCACCTCCTCGTGCGACAGCACCACCGGCAGGCGTACGGGACGCTGCGCCCGAACGATGTCCTGCATCCACGCGAGCCGCTGGCCCAGCACGGCGTCGTACAGAAACAGGATCGCGCTGAGCGCCTGGTTCTGCGTCGACGCGCTCACTCCGCGGGTGGCGAGGTGCGAGAGAAATGCCGTCACCTCTGGCGCGCCCATCTCGACGGGATGGCGCACGGCGTGGAACACGATGAAGCGCCGAATCCACGACACATACGCCTGCTCCGTTCGTGGGCTGTAGTGCCGCACACGAATGGCGTCGTGGACACGATCGAGAAGCCTGGGCTGGTTGGCCATCCTGATGGTCAGATGCGAGCAGGAGGCCAACAGGCGGCGCACGTCTTTCGGCTGATTGCAAGGGGCAGGGGCCCTGGGACTGGCAGATCCTGCCACTGGTCGCAGCGCGATGTACGCAGGATCGGCAGCGGCACGTCGGCCCGCATCTGATGCTTCGGACGCTTCCCACGACGCCACGACTGCCGGATGACGGTCGCCCGTTCACGGCCTGCTTCACCACGGCGCGGTCCACGGCGAAGATCGACCCGGCCAGTTAACCGTTGATATGGCTGGACCTGGCGGCTGCGGGCCGTGGCGATCGCGCCCGGCCGGCCGGCCAAGTCGTGAGGGAGAGCCACGCTCAGTGTCAGCGCCCGGGCAAGGCCCAGCGCATCGCTCGACTGTTCGAGCCGGGGAAACACCACCACGAACTCGTCGCCGCCCAAACGCGCCACCGTATCGGAGGCACGCACCTCGGAGCGGCCGCCGAGAGTGTGCCGACGGTGGCCGATCGAGGCACCGTGATGGTCGAGATGGCCGCCGTGGCGAGGCGCTCCTGGCGTTGCTGAACGGGCGACCCACGCCCTGAGGCGTGGGCCGCCGCCCGGTCTTACCGGAAGAGGTAGCGGAGGCCGCCCCAGAACTGGTAGTTGCTGTCGATGTCGCTGGCGCGGCGGAGCAGCACGCGGCCCTCGGTCACGAAGAACAGGGTGCGCTGGTCGTCGCCCTTCCACAGCGGCAGGCCGAAGTGCAGCAGCACGGTGGGGGTGATGAAGTCGCTGTGGGTGATGTCCCACAGGCCGAGGCCGGTGCCCACGTAGGCGCGGTTGCCGAAACGCCTGTTGATTTCAGCGTCCACGAAGAGGCTCGAGCGCGAGCCCTCATCGGTGTTGAAGGCGAAGCCGACAGCCGGGGCGAACACCCAGTTGTTCTTGAGGGTCTTCTCGATGCCGACCTTGCCGCCAAGCAGTGGATCGCAGAAGCCGGGCAGGAACGCCGTGCCGAGATTGGCCGGGTCGTTCTCGTCGTACTGCCGGCGCTGCTTGCCCACAAACGCCGCCACGAAGGGACGAACCGAGAGTTCGCGCACTTCTTCGAGGCGCGCAACCTCGGCGACGCGCGCCACTTCGGCCAGCCGCGCCTCTTCGGCAGCGAGCCGCGCGACCTCGGCGAGCCGGGCCACTTCCGCGAGGCGAGCCACTTCGGCCAGACGCGCGTCCTCAGCCTTGCGGGCCTCTTCGGCGCGGCGGGCTTCTTCGGCCCTGCGGGCTGCCTCGGCCTTGCGGGCGTCGTCGGCGCGACGGGCGGCCGCCGCCTCGGCATCGAGGCGGGCCTGTTCGCGGCTCGGCTCGCGGCTCACGAGCGTGAGGTTGCCGCAGGCCTGGGGGATCACGAACGTGTAGGTCTCTTTGAGGTCGTCGATCACGAACTCGAACGCGGCGAATGGCCGCGCGCCATCCCACCGCGCGGGGCGTAGCAACTGGGGCCTGGTGCCGCCGCGCCGGAGCGCCATCCATGCCAGCGCTGTGCCCGGCGCCACGGTGACTTCGCGCACGGCGCCGTCGGCGATGACCTTCTTCACCTCGGCATCGAGCGACGGGAGGCCGGCCTGACCCAGCACGGTCGTGACGTCACGCTGGGTACGAGGCCGGGCATAGGCCTTGGTCACCTGGTCCACGGTGCGCACGGGCGCCGTGAACCGGGTCGTGCCGCCGAGCCGGCGCACCGAGTGCACCCGTTCGCCGGCGGTTTGGGCCAAGGCCCCGCTGGCCAGTCCGAACAGGAGCAATCCTGCAAGGGTTGTGCTGGCAGTCGTACGGAGAACACGCGCTGTCGTCATGGTGATCGCCTCATCGTGGGCGGCCACCGGTCGCCGGGGTGGGCAACCTGTGGACGCCAATGCTCAAGTTGGGTGACCGCGTGGCCACTTCGGCCCGCGCGGCACCCGATGTGCCTGAACACTGCCATTGGCGTGCCACACCCGGGTGCCCGCCTGCCCGACTGCTGTTGGGCTTCCGGGAATATGGACTCCGGGCTCCGCGGAATCTGGCCCTGGCTCCGGGGAATCCGACCCGAGCGTCCAGGAACCGATGGCGAGGTCGTCCCTTGCCTGGTCGAGTACGTATGCGGCCCTCTGGACGAGGCCTGGGCCGCCGTCGGTAAATAGCCAGGCGCTGGTCTCCCCAACTTTGCGCCGCGCCCGTGGCACAGCGCTGTGGCAGTATTCCCAACTACGGCACACTCGCACGACCAGCAATGGGCAAGTTGTGCCGTTTACTCTCACAAGGCCTAGGGCGCCAAGATGCGGGTGGCCCCGTAGCGCCGCTTTCGCGAGGGAAGCTATGCGTGCACTCTGTCTGGTTTTGCTTCTGGTCTGCTCCGTGTCCCTGGTCAGCGCGCAGTCCATCGACGACCTCGTCGCGCTCAAGCGCACGAGCGGCGCGCCGGCCATCTCGGCCGACGGCCACGTTGTAGCCTACGGCGTGCGCGAGACCAACTGGGCCGACAACGCCTACGAGACGGAACTGTGGCTGGCCGACGCGCGCGTGGCCGGCAGCGGCCGGCAGATCACCAATGCGAAGAAGTCGAGCACCCAGCCGGCGTTCTCTCCCGACGGGAAGTGGCTGGCGTTTGTCTCCGACCGCACCGACACGAGACAGCTGTACCGCCTGTCGCTCGAAGGCGGCGAAGCCGAGGCGCTCACGAGTGGCACCGAGGGGATCACGGCCTTCGCCTGGTCGCCAAGCGGCGCGCACATCGCCTATTCGATGACCGAGCCAGTGACTGCGGCGATGAAAGAGCGCACCGAGAAGTACGGCGAGTACACGCACGAAGACCACGACGCGCGCATGACCCAGCTCCACGTCGTGGACCTCGTCACCAAGGCGTCGCGTCCGCTCACCGCCGGAGCGTTCGTGGTCGGCGGCTTCGCATGGGCGCCAGGTGGCACGCGCATCGCGTTCGACCACCGGGTCAACAGCGACGCGGGCATGAGCGGCACGGCCGACATCTCGCTCGTGGATGTGGCCTCGGGCGAGGTGACGCCGCTCGTCACGCAATCTGGGCCTGACACCAACCCGAAGTGGTCGCCGGATGGCCGCCAGATTGCGTTCGAGTCGGCCATGGCCAAGCCGTTCTATTTTTTCGAGAACAGTGCGATTGCCATCGTGCCGGTAGCCGGCGGCACACCCCAGACGCTCACCGCGCGCTTTGACGAGAACCCGAACCTGGTGGCGTGGACCCCGGCCGGCATCTTCTTCTCGGCCTCGCAACGAACGTGGTCGTATCTCTATCGGCTGGAGCCGTCGAGCCGGCAGATCGCCATGCAGCGCGTGCGCGACGCGTGGATCGGCCAGTCGTTTGCGGTGACGCCGAGTGGCGCGCACACGGCGTTTGTGGCCAGCGGACCGAGCGAGTTTCCTGACGTGTTCGCGGCGCCCACGGCCTCGACCCTCGCGCCGGTGAAGCTGAGCGACCTGGGCGCGCAGGTGGCCGCGTGGCCGTCGCATCACCGCGAGGTCGTGCGCTGGAAGAGCCAGGACGGCGCGGAGATCGAAGGTGTGCTGCATAAGCCGGCAGACTTCCAGGCCGGCCGCAAGTACCCGCTGCTCGTCGTGATCCACGGCGGCCCCACGGGCGTGTCGCGGCCGCAGCCGTATGGCAGCGCGAGCTTCTACCCAATCGACGGATGGCTCGCAAAAGGCGCACTCGTGCTCGAGCCCAATTATCGCGGCAGCGCCGGCTACGGCGAAGCGTTCCGTTCGCTCAACGTGCGCAATCTCGGCATCGGCGACGCGTGGGATGTGTTGTCGGGGATCGACGCGCTGGTGGCGCAGGGCCTGGTGGACAAAGATCGCGTGGGCTCGATGGGCTGGAGCCAGGGCGAGTACATCTCGGCGTTCCTCACGACCAGACACGCCGACCGCTTCAAGGCGCTGTCGGTCGGCGCCGGCATCTCGAACTGGGTGATCTACTACGTGAACACCGACATCCATCCCTTCACGCGGCAGTACCTGAAAGCCACGCCGTGGGACGACCCGAAGATCTACGCCGACACGTCTCCCATGACCTACATCAAGAGCGCGAAGGCCCCGACGCTGATTCAGCACGGCGACAAGGACCCGCGCGTGCCGATTCCCAACGCGTTCGAGCTGTATCAGGGTCTGCAGGATCAGAAGGTGCCCGTGGAGCTGATGATCTTCCGCGGCTTCGGGCACGGGCTCGACAAGCCGAAGGCGAACCGCGCGGCAATGCAGCAGAACTGGGACTGGTTCGGAAAGTACCTGTGGCCCGGTGAGCAGGGCACGGGTGCCCGAGGCCAATAGCATCCCCGCGTCTGAGCCGTCGCGGAACCCGGCCGTGACCTACCAACATACGCAGTGGGGGCACTGGACGCTCGTCGTGCTCTTTGTACTGGCCGCAGTGATTGCGACCATCGCGCGCTCGGTCGCAATCTTCGGCGTGCAGGCCTGACCATGGCCATCGCGTTCAGTTTCGATGCGGTCGAACTGCAACTCTAGGACGGCACGCGGTTCCGCATTGGCACCGACGAACCGCGCGAGTTGCTGCTGGCGCTACGGCAAGCTGGGGTGAACGCGTGCGACTGTCACGTCTGGCAGCGCGGCCCGACCCAGGGCGCGCCGCGACCGCGATAGCGTCTACGGCTGCGCCGTGCCGGCTGCAGCTTTCGGCACCAGGCCGTGTTTGGTCAGAAAGGTCCGCACCGCATCAATGGCGCGGACCTGCTGCGCGGCAGGGAAGCCGCCGTGCTTGCCGCCGGGAATCGTGACCAGTTCGCTCGTGGCCCCTGCCAGGGCGAGCGCCGCTTGCAGCCGCGTCGCGTGAGTGTAGGGCACGGTGGGATCCGCATCCCCGTGGATGGTCAGGATCGGGGGCAGGTCGCGACGCACGTAGGTCAACGGCGACAGGCGCCGCGCGACGTCGTTGCGATCGGGCCGACTGCCCAGCCATTGGACGGCGTAACTTCGCGTGTTGGGGCCGTCGAGCAGATCCACGACATCGCTGATGCCGTACCAATTGACGATGGCCGCCACCTTCAGGGCCTCGGTGCCCGGACACTGACGGTCGAGGTCGGCCGACGCCGGCAGCATCCCTGTCGTCAGGGCCAGGTGACCGCCGGCCGAATAGCCCATGGCCACGATGCGGTTCACGTCGAAGCCATATTCCGAGGCGTTGCGGATCACCCAGCGCAAGGCGCACCGGCAGTCCTCAACGGCGGCGGGCGCCTGGGATATGCGCGCCAGCCGGTAGGTGACGTTCACCACCGCGAAGCCCATCTCGAGGTACGGCATCAGCCGCAGCACGACTGATTCCTTCGACCCGCCCGTCCACCCCCCGCCGTGGATGTGCAGGATCGTGGGATGCGGCCCAGGACCGGCCGGCGTGTAGACGTCGAGCGTGGCCTCCCAGTTGTTCGCCGTCAGGTAGGTGAGGTTGGGCACCACCCGCACGTCGTTGGCCAGCGTGGCGGCCCACGCGGCCGAGGGTCTCGCCGGCTGCGCCGCCGTTGGCGACGTGGCGACGAAGAGGGCCAGCAGAACGAACGCGGTTGGACGGACGGACATGGTGACGCCTCCTACAAGAACACCTGGAACCGCGTTACTTCACGGGCGTCGCCAGCGGCTTGCCCTTTTCCACGATATAGGTTGCAAGGATCGCGGCGGGGCCGGCGCTGGCATTCGTCGCGTTGTGCGGGGCACCCGCAGGCACCGCGAAAGCCTCACCGGCCTTGACTTCTTTCGACACGCCGTTGATCTCGACCGTGAGCACGCCCTCGATCACGTAGCCGATCTCTTCGCCGAAATGAGTATGGCGTCCGACCGATCCACCAGGCGCAAACTCGGCGCGCGCGGTGACCGCTTCGCGTCCGGCCATCGACAGGTCGACCTGCTGGAGCAGGGTCCGTTTGAAGGCCGGCGCCTGGGCGCCGACCGCGGCGGCAGACACGAAGACCAGCAGGGCCAGAAACGTCATTCTCAGCATGCATCCTCCAGTGCGGACGAACCGCGCGACCGAGTGTATACTCTGCGCCGTTCCGTTCCGTCCCTGAGTCCGATAAGAACTGTTCGTTCCTGGAGATCGATCTATGACGATGCGCGCTTTCGCAGCAGTAACGCTCGCGGTTGGCATGGCGGCATGCGCCCCCGCGCCGGCGAGTCAGCCTGCACCGGCCCCCACCACAGCGCCGGCCGCTACGGCCCCGACCGCGCCGCCCGCGGGCGGTGGGCTGGCCGGCAACGCCGAGCAACAAGCCAAGCAGGCGGCCCTCGAAAAGGCGACCCCGACGTTCAAGGTCACCGAGGAGGTGCTGCGGCTCTCGATTCCCGGTCAGACGATCGGCGAAGCGGTGGGCGTCGCCAAGAACGCCGCCGGCCATCTGTTCGTGTTCTCACGGACCGGTAAGACGGCGCAAGTCAAGGGCAGCGCGGCGTCGATGCTGTTCGAGTTCGACCCGAGCCTGAAGTATGTGAAGGAATGGGGTCCAAACAGCTACGGCGCCGGCTTCGCGCACACGGTGCGCGTCGACAAGGATCAGAACATCTGGGCGGTTGACGAAGGCTCGAACATGGTCGTGAAGTACCGTCCGGACGGCAGCGTCGCGATGGTGCTCGGGCGCAAGGAAGAGCCGCTCGATTGGCTCGAGAAATTTGCCGAAGAGGGCGATCACCTCGAGAAGACGCCACCAGCCAGGAACGGCGTCTTCAACCGTCCCACCGACGTCACCTGGGACAACGACGGCAACATCTTCGTCACCGACGGCTACAACAACTCGCGCCTGGCGAAGTTCAAGAAGGACGGCACCTGGGTGGGAGCCATCGGCGAACGCGGCTCGGCGCCAAATCAGTTCAACACGCCGCACGGCATCACGAATGACAACGCCGGCAACATCTACGTCGCCGATCGCGGCAACCGCCGCGTGCAGGTGTACGACCCCGAGCTGAAGCCACTGCGCATCATCGAGGGCATGGGCGCGCCGTGGACCGTGTGCACGTCGCCCGGGCCCACGCAGTACCTGTTCAGCGGCGATGGCAACGGCAAGGTCTACAAGATGAGCCTCGACGGCAAGCTCCTCGGCTGGGCGCAGACGAGCCTTGGGCACGGGCAGAGCGGCTGCCTCATCCACGAGCTGCACTGCGAATCCGAGACCGTGCTCTACAAGGGCGACTGCTCCACCTGGACGGTCGAGAAGATCACGATCGCGCCATAGACCCGCCGTCTGCGTGGCCGGCTGCGCGCCTACCAGCGGGCGATTCCGTAAAGGTACGGACTACGGATACGGGCCGGTAGAAGATGATATCTTCTGCGGTCAGTGTGCGATGCTCAGTCATGCTCCAATGGGGCTTAGCGCCATTGTCGCCGGGCGTCAGCATGTCGGGC
>JANMDX010000284.1:0-1713 GCA_031376505.1 Acidobacteriota bacterium | reverse complement strand
GACCTGGGGGCAGCTGGACTTTCTCACGACCCAACTGGCGGAGCTCGAGGCCGCGCGCCTGGCGCTCGCGCCCGACCCGCAGCCGGCGACGGGCCACGCGGTGGCGCAGTTGCAGACGCTGCGCGCGATCGGGCCGATCGGCGCGTGGGTGCTGACGACGGAGATCTTCGGCTGGCGGCAGATTCGCAATGGCCGTCAGCTCGGCGCGTTAGTGGGGCTGGCCCCGGCGCTGTATCAAAGCGGGGAGACGGCGCGCGACCAGGGCATCACCCGCGCCGGCAATAAACATGTGCGCCGCCTGATGGTGCAACTGGCATGGAGCTGGCTCCGCTTCCAACCCACGAGCGCGCTGGCCCAGTGGTATGCGCGGCGGTTTGGCGGGGGCGGCCCGCGGGCCCGGCGGATTGGGATTGTCGCGCTCGCGCGCAAACTTCTGCTCGCGCTGTGGCGGTATGTGGAGACGGGTGTGGTGCCCGAGGGTGCGGTGACGAAAGCGTAACGTGAAGAGACGGGCGCGCGCCGCGCGCGCCCACGAGCTGGTGCGCGTCCCCGGCGAATACACCGGGTGCCTGCGGGTACCGTGGGTGAGAAGGGGGACGCGCTCCCAGGCTTCCTGCAGGAGGTTTCTGGTGCTCGGTGCCTGGCACTGACACGGATAGAAGGTGGTCGGAGCCGAACGGCTCTGACACGAGGGAAGCCGCCAGCCGTACGTGGTGCGTCGTGTCATCGTCGTCGCCGTGATTCGTCGTCGATCCCCTCGCCGCCGCCGCGGTCCCCCCCCGCTTGTGAGGGGCCCGCTCTGGCGGCTCGTTGGAGGTGTGTGTCCGCGCGCGTATCGACACGGGAGCTTGACAACCACCCGCTTCATAGAAGGTGTATCAGGCCACCGACACGAACCTGAAACGTCAGGTGGCGATCAAGGTACTGCCCGCCTCGATGGCCGGCGATGCGGATCGCCTGGCGCGCTTTCAGCGCGAAGCCGAGGTGCTCGCCGCGCTCAACCATCCCAACATCGCCGCGATTTACGGGCTGGAGAACAGCGCTTCGGCAGGCCTAGGACAGGCGCGCATGACCGCGCTCGTCATGGAGCTGGTCGAGGGCGAGGATCTGTCGCAGCGTATCGCCCGCCTCCGCGCCCCGGGCGCCTCGGCGCGGCAGGCGGGAATGCCGCTCGACGAGGCATTGCCGATCGCGAAGCAGATCGCGGAGGCGCTCGAAGCCGCGCACGAACAGAACATCATCCATCGCGATCTGAAGCCGGCCAACATCAAGGTGCGCGCGGACGGCACGGTGAAGGTATTGGACTTCGGTCTCGCCAAAGCGCTCGATGTGCATCCTGCGAGTGCGACGGCGGACAACTCACCGACCATCACCTCGCCGGCGATGACGCAGGCGGGGATGATCCTCGGCACCGCTGCCTACATGGCGCCAGAGCAGGCCAAGGGGAAGCCGGTCGACAAGCGCGCCGACATCTGGGCGTTCGGCGCCGTGCTGTTCGAGATGTTGACCGGCCAGCGACTGTTCAGCGCCGAGACCATTCCCGAAACCCTCGCCCACGTGATGACGCGCGACGTCGATCTGGGTACGTTGCCGCCGGCGACGCCGCGACACATTCGGACGCTCCTGGCGCAGTGTCTGGTCAAGGATCCGAAGCAGCGGTTGCGCGACATGGGCGATGCGCGGCTGGTGCTCTCTGGAGCGCACGAATCGGAA
>JANMDX010000278.1:0-8752 GCA_031376505.1 Acidobacteriota bacterium | reverse complement strand
GCCCGACCCCCGCGGCACGCCGGGATCCTGCGGATGGCATCCCATCTTGACCTTGTATTCCTCGGCCACGGGCACCACGCGCTCGAGGAAATATGTGATGCGTTCCCAATACGTGTCGGCGTCGACCCTTCCGGCAATCGTCGACGGGGGATCCTGTTTCGCACCCGCGAAGACGAACTCGCTGTAGCGCGAGCCGCCGCGGCCGGGTGCCGTTCCAGAACGGGGAATCCCGATGATCGTGAAGTTGTATTTCACCTGCATGATGCCGGCGCGCGCGCAGTTGCGGATCATCTGGCAGATGTCGTCGATGTTGCGGTCGCGTTCCGGGCCCTGTCCAAGGTAGATCGCCGGCATCTCGGCGCTCGAGATCTCCGAGGAGCTCATGGGCAATGGCACCATGTCGAGCGAGATGCCGTGCGCCTTGACGCGCTCGCGAAGGCTCGACAACGAGTCCACCGACCACGCCTCGCCCATCTTCGGGGACGGCAGACCACTGCAGATGTTGTTGATCCCGAATGCGGCGCACGAGCGAAGGATGTCCTCGGTGTGGCCGTGCTGCGTGCCGACCTTCATCCTTGCTCTCGGCGAGGTGGTCGGCGCCACGATGCCCGACTTCGCGGGGGACTGCGCCTGTTGCGCCGCGACCACCGCCTCGGCGAGGGCTCCGACCGACAGGCCGGATCCGGCGAGCGTGACGAACTCACGTCGTTTCATGACAACTCCTGCTGCGTTGACAAACGCCCTCTCCCACCGAGGTGTCGCCCGTCACCAGGTGCGCGCCGGCGGCAGTGGCAAGCTCCACGCATCGTATCCGAATCCGATCGCGCGCCCGACAGCAAGGTCGGCCGCGAGGAGCACCACGGGCCGCGACCTACGCCTCAGGTCCCTGTGGACGCCACGACTCGGGATACGGGCGACGTGATAGCCGCCCTGGAGGACGCGATCGCGTATTCTCCGCGAATGGCATTCGTGCAATCCCTCCATGCCCGGTCCTGGCTTGCCGTGAGGGGCAAGTCGGCCGACGCGATCTGCGCCGACCTCGAGCTGAAGACGGGGATGGCGGTGACGAGGCCACGCCGGTTCGCCCTCGAGGGCGCGGCGTCTGACGCCGGCTGGTATCTGATCGTCGGCGACGGCCGAGATCATCGGCTGATTCAGGATCCGGTCCTTACGCGCTTGTCGGCGGCCTGCGAGGTGCTCACCTGCACGGTCGAGGAGCGCAACCTGTACAGCGCCGCGGCGGGCTGGCGGGACGGGCGCCGACTGTGGGGGGTCACCTACGACGGTGAGGCAGAGCCCGGCGACGTGGCAGCCAACGGCGACTTCCCCTCGATCTTTGCGATCATCCGACGGGACTACACGGCGAAGTCCCAGGCCGAGGACGCGGGCGATCTGCTGCTGGATCCGCTGTTCGAGATTCCCATCGAGCTCGTCAGGAACACCGTCGGCTACAGGCCCGACGAGCCCAGTCCGGCGTTTGACGGACGCTATACGTTGCTCGAAGCCGTCGACCCGACGCTGATGCAGCGCCTCTTCGGCGGCTGAAGACCGCGCCCTCGGCCGTGAGCATTCGGGCTAGACTGCCGGCGTCACTTCACCGAGGAGGGTGGTTCATGCGTCTGGACTATGCGTGGCTGGTCGTCGAGACGGAGAACCAGGCGCCCCGACGATGAACATCATGAACTCGACTGTGGGCATGGTGCATCGAGGTTCGATGACACTCGGCGTGTCGCTCGCGCTCGTGGGCCTGTGCGCTGCCATCGGCGCAGGGATCACCGGCCAGAGTCGCATGGCAGCCCAGTCTCGAGGCCAGTTCGCGGTGGAAGAGGCCACTATCGCGGGCATCCACGCGGCGATCGCGTCGGGACAGGCCACCTGCAGGGACGTGGTGCAGGCGTACATCAACCGCGCCGTAGCCTACAACGGCGTCTGCACCGCGCTGCTCACGGCCGATGGCGCCGACATCGCACCCGCAATGGGATATGTTCGCGCCGGCGCGCCGCTCGTCTTTCCCACCAGGACCGTGAAGGCCAGCACGATCCTGCCCGACGTGGAGCAGTACCGGGGCCTGCCGCTCGACTACGGCCGCATGGAGCGGACCGTGTCCGATCCGGGCGTCACCGCGCAGCGGGGAATGCGGGTGGGCATGCCGAATGCCGGCCAACTCAACGCGCTCGAGACGCTGAACATCCGCGGCGAACGGTCGATCACCTGCAAAGGCGCATTCGATGCGCATCCGTCGACCGGTCCGCTCCCGGCGGGTGCGCCACCCGGGTGTGAGGCATTCAGGCGGCAGCCAGACGCACTCGAACGAGCCGCGGAGCTCGACGCGCAGTACGGCGCCACGCCCGACCTGGCGGCCTTGCCGATGTACTGCATCACCACGGCGGTGAAGGATCCCTACGACACCAAGGACATGCGGACGACGGCGAACAACGACGTGAACTTCGCCATGGATGTGCCGCCGGTCGATGCCACCGTGGTCGCGCGCCTTCGCGCGAAGGGCGCGATCATCTATGCCAAGTCGGTCGCCCACGAATTCAACGGCGGCCCGGGCGATCCGGGAGGCGCCGCGACCCCGACCTCGAGGCTGGTGCCGGGTCAGCAGACGATGGGCTCGTGGGCCGGTCAGCCGTGCAATCCGTACGACACCGAACGCGTGCCGCGCGGATCGAGCGGCGGCTCCGGCGTAGCAGTGTCCGCCAATCTGGCGACCATTGGCATCTGCGAGCAGTCGGGGGCGTCGTGTCAGGGCCCCGCATCCAGAAACGGCATCACGACGCTGCTCACCACCAAAGGACTGCTGCCCGATGGAGGCGGCATCGGCTATCAGTGGTTCAACGATCGTGCGGGCATTCACGCGCGCACGCTCACCGACGCGGTGAGGGTGCTCGACGCGCTCAAAGACCCCACGACGGGCTACTACGACTCGCGGGATCCGTTCACCGCGTTGCCCAAAGCCCTGGTCTCCGAGGCGCCGTACGCTAGCTACTCGGTCAGCGACGCGGCGCTCGCCAGGAATGGACGGCCGCTGCAGGGGCTGCGCATCGGCATCATCCGCGAGCACATGGTCAAGCGCACGCGCAATCACGAAGCCATCTCCGATCAGCTGGACCGTGAAATCAAGACGGTCTTGCGCGACCGGCTCGGCGCCGACCTCGTGGAGTCGATCACGCCCGGCTACGTAGACGATCCGGAGGTGCCGAACCTGCGCTACTCCTTCGGCGACGCGCTCTCGGAGCTCCTGCCGTGGCTGATGCCAGAGATGTTCTCCAGACGTGACAGCTCGGGCGCGCTGGTGTTTGCCGTGGCGGGATACGACGTCACGTCGTACGACTACCTCGTCAAGTTGAGCAAGCGCCAGGCGCCGCTCACGAGCGCCGTCAACATCACCAACTTCGAGACGTTTGGCGCACGGGCGACGCCGTGTGAGTCGTCACCGCTGTGCGCGGATTTCACCTTCGACATCGACCGCTATCTCCTTGACCGCGGCGACAGCAGAATCACGAACTGGGCCGCGTGGGTGTCGACGCGAAGTTTCGTGACGACGAATCACGGGCCGGCGCCCAGAACTGGGTGACCTTCGCGCGTCATGGCGCCGATAGCAAGGGCGACCGCCTCGCCCGTAGCTACGTCGCCAGGCTGGCGCTATTGAGAGTGATGTACGAGAACCGCATCGATGCGTTCGTGCATCCGGAGAACACCGTGCCCACACCCAAGATCCAGGGGTCGAATGTCGGCGCCAACAGCCTGGACGGGATCACGCCGTTCTTTCAGATCCCCAGGGTCGTCGTACCGGCCGGCGTGACCGACGTGGTCTACGAACCCCAGTACGCGTTGAGTCCTGACAAGAAGGACTACATCTCGGTGCTGGCTCCCGGAACGCCGAAGTCGACGCTGGCCCGTCCCATGCCGGTCGCGCTGACGTTCTTCGCTGGCCAGGGCGAGGAGCCGACCCTCATCAAGGTGGGAACGGCCTATGAGTCGGCGACCCATCATCGGCGTCCGCCACCGGCGTTCGGTCCGCTCGCTGACCGTCGGTAGTCCGAGCGACGGGGTCGCGCCGACTACGCCTTGATGAACTCCGCGAACACGTCGTCGACCGTCAGCCGGCGCCGCGTCAGCCCGTCGGCGAAGGCCGACTGGCAGAACACGTCCACGACCTGCCGGTTCTTCTCCAGGCCGTGCGCGTGGTAGTCCGGGCCCATCACCCTGGCGGCGTCCTCGACGTCGTCGGCCAGCCACGGTGAGTTGTAGGGAAACTGCCGCTGGGCCTCCTCGAAGGCGGCTTCGCTCCGGTTGAACGCGTCGACGAGCCGGCGTCCCACCGACGGATCGCGGTCCCACGACGCGCGGCGCATCAGCACGACGTGCTGAGGCGGATAGCAGCGCGTGTCGGCGAAGTACTTCTGCTCCAGCGCGCGGAAGTCCGGCTCGACGCGCACGATCGGACCGTCGGCCGGGTGCAGGCGTCGTGGCGGCAGCGGCGCGAAGAAGGCGTCGATCTTGCCTGCCAGGAGGAGGTCGCTCAGCGACGCACCCTCGGGTCCCGCCGTCACGTGGGGCAGCGCCGGCTCCGGCAAGCGCACGGTGGCCGGGCCGTCCGCGCCGCCCACGACCCACGCCATTTTCGTGGTGTCGTGACCCAGGTAGCGCATCAGGTGGCGGTACCACACCGCTCCGCTGGCGGCCCAGTTGTAGATGCCCACCGTGCGGCCGCCGAGCGTGCGCGCGGTGAGCGTGGAGCCCTTGCGGGTATAGAGATCGCGCGCGGTGAAATTGCGCAGCGGGAAGATCGGAATGGCCACCAGCGAGCGATCGCCGCGATCCAGGCGGACGACGTGCTGCGCCATCGACGATTCGCCGCCGTCGACGCCGGGGTCGTCGGTGGCGCGGCGCAGCATCTCGGTGCGATCCCCGCGCAGCCAGGTGAGCGCGACGTCGGTGGGGCGCACGTCACCGGTGGCCAGGGGCATGAACCGCACGTAGTTGGCGCACACCAGTGTCACCGCCGGCGGCGCGGCGGCGCGGGCCGACACGCCCGAGGCGAGCGCGCCGCCGAGCGCGCCCGCTGCCGAGACGAACTGTCGTCGAGTGGGAGCGGACATCGCGGACCTCCTGCGGCCTGGACTAGGCCTTGCGGCTCTGTAGGATGGCGCGGACCAGTTCTTCGGGCACGTCCCCAGGCAGGTATGAGCCAGCGTCCTTGCAGGCGGTCTTGCCAGCCTTGACCGTGACCTCGTATTGACTCAGGTAGCGCTCGCAGGGAGGGCACAGGCTCATGTGCCGCGCAAACGAGGCCTGTTCCTCGGGCGCCAGCTCGCCGTCGAGATATCGCAGGATGAACTCGGAGCACTCGCGGCAGGTCATCGGCCCCCCGGTCCTGTGTGGTCTGCCGGCGCCGCGCCGAACCGCTCGTTGAGCAGGCCGCGCAGGGCCTGACGGGCCCGATGCAGGCGGATCTTCACGGCGTTCTCAGTAATGCCCAGCATGGTGGCCGCTTCCGGCGTGTTCAGCTCTTCGATGTCGCGCAGCAGCAAAACGGTACGGTAGGTGTCAGGCAGCCGATCGATCTGCGACCGCACGAAGGCGCGGGTCTCGGCCCGTTCGAGCATCACATCGGCGCCGTCGGACCAGGCCACGGCCTCGCGCGCCTGATGCCCGTCTTCCTTGAATGCCGGCAGCAGCGGCTCGATCGGCTCCTCGGGCTTTCGCTTGCGAGTGCGTAGCCGCATGAGCGCTTTGTTGACCACGATCCGGTGCAGCCAGGTAGAGAGCCTGGCGTTGGCCTCGAACCGGTCGAGCGCCTTGAAGGCCGACAGGTATGCCTCCTGCAGCACATCGCGCGCTTCCTCGTCGGTGCCGACGATGCGTCGGGCCACGGCCAGCAGCCGGCCAGACGTCTCGCGCACGAGCGTCTCGTAGGCGGCGTCAGAGCCCGCGCGCAGGTCGGCGAGGAGCGCAGCCTCGGTCTGCTCGTCGGCGAGCGGTTCGTGCGCAGAATCCATCGAGCGACCGACTGTATCACCTCCTCGTGACCACATGCCGGTCCGCGGCGCCGGCGCTAGTCTTCCGGCGCGCCCGGCAGCAGCGGCTCGAGGTCGGGCGCGTGCGCGCCGTTCTCGGTGCACACGGCGTACTTCGTCTCGCCGGCGTGGTACATCGCCACGCCCGCGTACTCGCCGCGCGCGTTCAGCACGAAGAAGCGGATGTTGAAGTTGGGGTTGCCCCGGGAATTCAGCAGGCGCTTCTCGACCGTGTTGGCCTTGATGCGCTTCAGTGCCTCCATGCCGGCGTCCTTGGGCGAAAGGCCGCGACGCATGCCCTCAACGATCAGGAACGACGACAGGTTGTACAGGTTGGCTTCGCCACGTCCGGTCGATCCGGCGGCGCCCACGGCGTTGTCCACATAGAGTCCCGCGCCCAGGATGGGCGAGTCGCCGGTGCGCCCGGGAATCTTCCACGCCAGGCCACCCGTGGTCGTCACGCTGCAGATGTCGCCCGTGGGCCCGATGCCGCTGCAGTTGATCGTGCCCCAGAAGCTCCCTTCGCGAATCAGCCCGTCGCGCACCATCGAGCGTCCGGCCGCAAGCGCGCGGGATTCCCCCGCCAATTCGTTCAGCCCCGGATCCTTCTCGTGCTTCGGGATGGGCTTGCGCCCCTCGCCTCTCGGATCGAGATAGTGCTCGGGGTCCACGCGCCGCTTCCACTCGAGCCAGAGCTTCCGCGAGTTCTCGGTGTTGAGGTCGGCCTCGATGGTGAAACCCAGGTTGCGCGCGAAGCGCTGCGCACCCTCGCCCACGATCAGGTGGTGGTCGGTGTAGTCCATTACGGCGCGCGCGACCAGCGACGGCGTGCGCACGCCCTGGATGCCCGCGACCGCGCCCGCGCGCTTGAGCGGCCCGTGCATGCACGACGCGTCGAGCTCCACCATGCCATCGGCATTCGGGAGCGCGCCGTAACCGATCCCGGTCTCGAGTGGATCCAGCTCAGGGATGTTCACGCCGGCAATGAGCGCGTCCAGTACGTCCTTGCCTTCCGTGATCAGCCGGAACCCCCGTGCGACGCAGTTCTCCTTACCGCCATTGGTGAACTCGTAGCCCGAATAGTCCGAGACCACCACGGGCTTCACGCCACGCTGGATAAGCAGCGTGGCCGAGGCAGGCGTCGCCGCGTCGGCGCGCGCGGGGAGGATGGTGGCCGTTGCGAGCGAGGCGGTCGTGGAGGTCACGAAGTCGCGTCTCGTCATCATGTCGCTGCTCCTGGATCGCCCGGGTCCGTTAGTCGTGCTCGATGCTCGAGAGCGCGCTCGGAGCGGGCTCTTCGACGTCGGGTCGCCAGAGCACCATGACCTTGCCTACGGTCTGCACCGACGTCGCGCCCGTGCGGGCACAGACCGCCGCGAAGGACGCTTTCCGCTCTTCACGGTCCGGCCCGCCGGCCCGCACCTTGATCAACTCGTGCGCGACGAGCGACCGGTTCACTTCGGCGACGACCGCGTCGGTGACCCCGCCATGCCCGATGTGCACGACGGGTTCGAGCGCATGCGCGCGGGCCTTGAGGTGTGCGCGCTCTCGAGCGGTGAGGGTGACCGGCATTCCTACGATTGTAGTCGCACCCGGCCGGTTCGCGAGGCGGATGGCGTCAGCGGGGGACCCCGAGCAGGATGCGCACTTCGTGTACGGCGCCGTCATCGACGAGCGGTATTGCCCCGCCATCGACAAGTGCGCCGTCCAGCGTCGCCGAGCGCACGCCGCGACATTGGCGATCGGGGTTCGTCACGACGATCTGGTAGGTGCTGGCGCCGAACCGCCAGGTGATGTCGTAGCCGGGCCATGCCGAGGGGATGCACGGGTCGATGTGGAACGTCGTGCCTCGGCGGCGCAGCCCCAGCATGCTCTCGACGCCCGTGCGATACAGCCATGCCGCCGACCCCGTGTACCAGCTCCAGCCGCCGCGGCCCGCATGCGGCGCGCGACCGTAGACGTCGCCGGCGACGACGTAGGGCTCGATCTTGTAGCGGTCCACCCCCGCCGCCGTGCGCGTGTGATTGATCGGGTTCAGCATGTGAAAGAGCTCGGCGACTTCGTCACCGCTGCCCAGCCGCGCCAGCGCCATCACCACCCACGCCGCCGCATGGGTGTACTGTCCTCCGTTCTCGCGCACGCCCGGGGGATAGGCCTTGATATAGCCCGGCTCCTGGGCCGACTTGTCAAACGGCGGGTCGAGCAGCAGCAGCAGCTGGGAGCGGCGGTCCACGAGCGCCGACCGCACCGCGTCCATGGCGCGTTCGGCGTAGCGCAGCGGCACGGCCCGCGACAGCACCGCCCACGATTGCGCCACCGAGTCGATGCGGCACTCGTCATTCTGGGCGGAGCCGAGCGGAGATCCGTCGTCGTAGTATCCGCGCCGGTACCATTCCCCATCCCAGCTGAGCTCGAGCTGTGCTGCCAGACGAGTCGCGCTCTGGCGAAACCGGCTGGCACGCACGATGTCGTGACGGGCGTTACAGAGGTCCGCGAAGTCGGTCAGCACGCCGTGCAGGAAGAAGCCGAGCCACGTGCTTTCGCCCCGGCCGTCATGGCCCACGCGATTCATGCCGTCGTTCCAATCGCTGGCGCCAAAGAGCGGCAGACCGTGCGAGCCTGCGGTGAGGCCGCGCTCGACCGCGCGCACACAGTGCTCGAACAGGGTGCCGTCCTCGGCCGACACGCCCGGCAGTCCGTAGGCCTCCTGTTCGTCGGCGCGCAGG
>JANMDX010000268.1:0-62806 GCA_031376505.1 Acidobacteriota bacterium | reverse complement strand
TTGGTGACCTCGCCCTTGGCTTCCTTCAGCACTTTGCCTTCTTCACGCGTGAGCGTGCGGGCGATCTCGTCGGCGCGGCGCCGCGAGATCTCGGCGGCCCGCCACAGCACGCGTCCACGCTCGGGCCCAGGCGTCTTTCTCCACGACTTCCACGCGACTGCCGCCGCATCGATGGCCTTGCGGACGTCGGCCGCGGTAGCCAGCGGGAACTCGCTGATCACGTCGGACGTGTCGGCCGGATTGATGTTGCGCGCGATCTCACCAGACGCGGGGTGGTACCAGGTGCCGTTGACGTAGGAGCCGGTGTGCATACGGGTCTCACACTAACATGCGAGGGGACGCCCGGCGAGCGGCCCCGGTGGTGAGCGCGCCTGACGGCCAGGACAGGGCCCGGGCGGCACCATGGCTGGTGAACCATTGACAGAGGCGCCCCGTCCAAGCCTGCGGAGGGACTTGTCATGCACTCGCTGGTCAACCACATCCGCCACGGCTTACGCATGCTCGTCAGGCGGCCCGGCCTGGCCGTCACCGCCGTGACCGCGCTGGCGCTCGGGATCGGCCTCACGACCACGATGTTCAGCATCGTCTACGTCGCGGCCATCCGGGGGCTGCCCTTCGAGGATGCCGACGAGCTCGTCGCCCTCTTCCGGAATCGCCCAGCGCAGGGCGCGGATTTCATGGGGGTCAGCATCCACGACTTCCAGGACTGGCGTGCGCAGCAGACCAGCTTCGAGGACATCGCCGCGTACTACGCCGAGACCGTGAATGTCGGCGGCACCGAGGGCCGGCCGATTCGCTACCTCGGCGCCTACGCCAGCGCCAGCCTGTTCGACATTCTCCGGGTGCGCCCGATCCTCGGGCGCACGTTCCGTCCAGAGGAGGATCTCCCGTCCACCCCGCCCGTGATGATTCTCAGTTACCGCGCCTGGCAGGACCGCTTCCAGGGCGATCCGGCCATCATCGGGCGGACGGTGCGCGCCAATGCCGAGGTGACCACGATTGTCGGAGTCATGCCGGAGCAGTTCGGGTTTCCACAGCAGATGGATGCCTGGCTGCCCCTGAGGATCGACCCGCTGGCCTTCTCGCGCAGCGGTGGCCCGGCCTTCGAGGGCACCCAGCTCCAGGCCGTGGCACGACTCAAGGACGGGGTGTCGCTCGACGCCGCGCGGGCCGTGATGACGACCATCGCGGGACGTCTGGCCAGCACCTACCCCGAGTCGAACCAGGGCATCGGCGTGACCGCGATGCGCCAGGTCGATCTGTTCCTCGGGCCGCAGGCCAGGGCCATGCTCTATACGATGCTGGGGGCCGTGTTCGGCGTCTTGCTCATCGCGTGCGCGAACGTCGCCAACCTTCTGCTGGCGCGCACGGCCGTCCGCAGCAAGGAGATCGCCATACGCACGGCCCTGGGGGCCAGCCGCGGCCGGACCATCGGGCAGCTGCTGGCCGAGACGCTGGTGCTGGCGGCGGCCGGGGCCGGGGCCGGCCTGGTCGTGGCGAAGATCGGCATCGATTTCTTCAACGCGGGCCTGGCCACGCAGGAGATGCCGCTGTGGTTCGTGGCCACGCTGAACCCGGTGGTCATCGCGTTTGTCGTCGGGCTGACGGTCTTGTCCACGCTGATGGCGGGCACAATCCCGGCCCTGCGTGCCTCGCGGACCAATCTCTCCGAGGTGATGAACGACGAGGCTCGGGGCTCCTCGAGCAGGCGCATGGGCCGCGTCAACAAGGCCCTGGTGGTGGCGCAGCTGGCCGTGTCGTGCGGCCTGCTGGTGGCGGCGGGCCTGATGATTCGTACCGTGGTCAACATCGCGCGGTTCGACTACGGGTTCGCCACGGCCAACGTCTTCACTGCGCGCCTGGGCCTGTTTGAAAAGGACTACCCCACCAAGGCCGCCCAACTGCAGTTCTACGACGCGCTGACCGAGCGCCTCGAGGGCCGGCCCGGCGTCCGCACCGTGGCCTTCACCTCCGACCTGCCGGCGCGCGGCAGCAGCCAGATGCAGCCGGTCACCATCGACGGGGTGGCGTATCCGACCGACCAGGATCACCCGCTCGCCCGTCGCGTCGTCATCACCCCGGGCTACTTCGACGTCGTGAGTGTCAGGCCCGTGCGCGGACGGGCGTTCGCGCGCGGGGACGGTCCGGACTCCGAGCCCGTGGCCATCGTCAACGAGCGCTTCGCGCAGCTGCTGCTGCCCGGTCGGGATCCCCTTGGCACGCGCATCAAGCTGGGACAGGATGACGTCCCCTGGCGGCGGATCGTGGGCGTCGTGCCCGACCTGCACCTGGGCGGCGCCGTCGGCGCCATCAACCCGCGCAACGAGGGCGTCTATATCCCGCTGTCGCAGAGCGTCATCAACTTCATGAGCCTGGTGGTGCGCACCGAACAGGCGCCGATGACCTACACGGCCACCATCCAGGCCGAGGTGAACCAGATCGACCCGGCCCTGCCGCTCTACTGGGCGCGATCGCTGGCCGACCAGTACGCGCTCGACACGTGGTTCTACCGGGCGTTCGGCACGCTGTTTGTGGCGTTCGGCCTGGCGGCCCTGGCCATGGCCACGATTGGCCTCTACGGGATCATGTCGTTCTCAGCGCGGAACCGCACGCGCGAGATCGGCGTCCGGATGGCCCTTGGCGCCAGCGCTCGCACCGTGCTGCTGATGATCGTCCGACAGGGCGCCGGGCAACTGGCCGGCGGGCTTGGCCTTGGGCTGGCAATTGCGGCGCTGCTCTCACGCGGGCTCGGAGTGCTGCTCTTCGGCGTGCAACCGTGGGACCCGTTGATCTTTGCCGCAGTCGTCCTCACCCTGGCCGGCGCCGGTCTGGTGGCGTGTTTCATCCCGGCCAGGCGAGCGGCGCACATCGACCCGGTGGAGGCGCTGCGCTACGACTGAGAGCGCAAAGGCCCCTTTCGATCGTCGCGAGGCCGTCGTGAAGGGGTGAGACCAGGCCGGCCAACCGACGATGTTCGCAGCATCGGGCTCGCCTGATCGGCGACTCCGTCTTCAACCCCGCTGGCCAGTTGATGGCCACGCGACTGAGGCGACGGGCTACCGCACACCGACACACGCCGGAATCGGCGCGGCTACGCCTGGCACTGTGGCGAAGTCTCGTCCGACGAGCGCCGCGATGGTGCCGGCGATCTGCTTCTGATACAGGGTCGCGCCAGCCGTCATCTCGCCGCGCGCGGTCACGGTCGGCCCGAAGCATCCGAGCCACGTCTCGTGCGCGCCCACGACGTCCTTGCCGTGGTCGGTCCAATCCGCGGGGGTGCGGCCGCGCCCGTGGTCCACCGTCAGGATCAGCGTCGTCTTGCCGCGGTACTGCGGATCGGACTGCAGCCAGTTCCAGAGCTGCTCGAGCTGGGCGTCGGTGCGGTGCAGGGTGTCGAGCACCAGGTCGTACCGCTTCAGGTGCGCCCAGTCGTCGGTTTCGTCGAAGGCCAGGTAGAGCACGCGTGGCTTCTCGGTCTGCAGGTGCGCCATGGCGAAGCGGAACGTGTAGATGTCGTGCCGGGCGCCGTGGAAGCCATTAGGGGTCAGGTGCTGCAGCGTGCTGAGGGTGCGCATCTCGGGGTCGGGGTGATCGAAGTTCTCGTAGCCGGCGTTGATCGTGATGGCGCCTTCTTCGCGTTCGGCGATCCAGTTGAAGGTCTCCCACGATCCGAACACCGCCACGCCCGTCTTCGGTAGCTGCAGGTCCTTCCGCAGCCACTCGAGCACGGTCTGGAACGGGTAGCGCCGGTTGTCGTTGCTCGTGATCACGTCGTCGTGCGGCGCGCCGGTCAGCATCTCGCTGTAGCTCGGATACGAGAACTTCATGGTGTTAGCTACCTCCATGCGGCTGCCCACCGTGCGGTTGCCCACGATGGTGCCTTCCTGGGCGACCAGGCGACTCCATAGAAACGGCATCACCTTGGCGCGCCGTTCGGCGGCCGTCGGCGCCCAGAAGCGCTGATACGCCTCGGTCTTCTCGACCGGCGTGTCGCCGCTCGTGCTGCGCAGGATGTCGAGGTCGAGTCCCCCGAACAGGTCCTGCCACCGGGTGCCGTCAAGCGTGACGAGCACGACATTCTCTGCGCGCCCAGTCGCCGCGGGCTGAACCCGCGCGTCGACCGCGATGCCGGCCGCACCCAGCACCGTCAGCCCTACCAGCACCACTCGCATCCGTTGCATGCCGTCCGCCTCCAGAATTCGACCAGCGCGCACGCGATGCGCGACGTCCATAACAGTAGTCCCATTCCAACGCGAACCCGTACAATCACACGCGTCATGAGCCCAGCCGTTGTGGCGGTCGTCGCGATGTATGCCGCCTTCATGGCCGTAGGCTGGGTGGCGTCGCGCCGGGCGCGCGACGGCACGGCCGCCGACCTGATTGTGGCCGGCCGGGCGATGCCGCTGTGGGTCGCCGCACTGACGATGACGGCCACATGGGTCGACGGCGGCTACCTGCTGGGCACGACCGAAGGCGCGTACAAGTCGTCGCTCCAGCTCGGGTTGCAGGGCGGCGTGTGCTTTGGTCTGAGCCTGATCCTGGGCGGACTCTTCTTCGCCGGGACCATGCGGCGGCTGGGATTCACCACCCTCATCGACCCGCTCGAAGCGCGCTTCGGTGCGCGCTGGGCCGCCGTGCTGTTCCTGCCCGCGCTGGCCGGCGAGCTCTTCTGGAGCGCGGAGTTGCTCGTCGCCCTCGGCGCCACCTTCGGGGTGTTGCTCGACATGCCGCTCACGACCGCCATTCTCGTGTCGGCGGTGGTCACTACGGCCTACACCATGCTCGGCGGGATGTGGTCGGTGGCCTACACCGACATCCTGCAGCTCGGCCTCGTGGCGCTCGGCCTCGCCGTGGCGCTGCCGTACGTGCTCGACGGGGTCGGCGGTTTCACGCACGCATGGACGACGTATGTGACGGCGCACCCCGACGGCGCAGCCATCTTTCCGCCGTCGCATCCTGACTCCCCGTTGTGGGCCGGCGGCGCCATCTTCACCTGGTGGGATACGTCACTGATGCTCGTGCTGGGCGGCATCCCGTGGAACTCGTACTTCCAGCGCGTGCTCTCGTGCCGCACGCCGCGCGACGCGTCCCGGCAGTCGATCCTGGCCGGCGGCCTCACCATCGCGCTCACGGTGCCACCGCTCCTGATGGGCATCGGCGCGTTTGCGTATCCGTGGCCGGCGGACCTGACGGCGCGCCTGCAGATCTCGCCGGCCGACGCCATGCCACTGCTCTTTGCGCACGCCGTGCCCCCGGCCATCGGCGTGCTCGGCCTGGCCGCAATCGTCGGCGCCGTGACCTCGAGCTTCAGCTCGTCGATCCTCTCGGCCGGCTCGATGCTCAGCTGGAACTGCGTGAAGCGCCTGTTGTGGCCGTCGGTGCCGGTCGTGCAGATGCGGCGAGTCATTCGCGCCTCCATCCTGCTCTTTGGCGCCGTGGCAGCGGTGCTCGCGCTGAAAGTGCAGAGCGTGCAAGCGCTCTGGTTCTTCACGAGCGACCTGGTATTCGTGCTGCTGTTTCCGCAGCTGCTCTCTGCGCTCTTTGACCCGAAGGCCAACCGCACGGGATCGATCGTGGCGTTTGCGGTGTCGCTCGTCGTGCGGGTGGGGGGCGGCGAGCCGCTGCTGGGCATTCCGCAGGTATTTCCGTATCCCGATGGACTGCCGTTCCGGACCATCGCCGCGATCGCAGGACTAGTGCTGCTGCCACTCATCTCGCGCGCGACCGCGGGGTGGGACTACCCCCGGCCACTGCGTAACCCCGATCAGAGCTGATCGCGCCGCCGCGCCTGCGGCGCCACGGCCAGGCGCCAGCCGCTACTCGAGCATGACCGGCGTCGCCGGCTCGTCGTCGGTAGCCGTCAGCTCCGTGTGCGCATTCAGCATGCGGGCGCAAGCGTTCCATCGCAGCAGCGCGTCGTCGGTGTCAGCGGGTTTCAGCGACTCGGCCCGCTCGAACGCGCGCATGGCGTCACGCAGCAGGTCGCCGGCCGGGCGCGCCCGGCCCGGGCCGGCGCGCCGCAGCAACGCCCGGGCACGACGCTCGGCCACCAGGCCCCCATAGTAAAGACGCTCGTACTCTGACGGCAGCGTGGCCACCAGCTGCTGCGCCCGCGTGACGGCGCCGCCCTCGTAATGGGCAAAGACGTCGGTCAACGACAGGATCAGCGTCGCCGTCGCGGCGCGGTTGGCCGGATCCGCTGCCAGGATGTCTTCACAGATGCTTCTCGCCTGCTCCGGCTCATTGAGCAGCCGATACCGCTCCGCCTTCGCGAGCGCGCCAGGAATCGCCGACAGCGACAATCGCTTGAGTTCGAACATCGATCCCTCCGCCTGGCGTAACTGGCCGGCTATCCCGTGATCATCCTGAGGATTCGCGTCACCGGGTCGTAAAAGCGATCGACGACCCGCTCCTTGAGCGGGATGATGGCGTTGTCGGTGATGTGAATGTGCTCCGGGCACACCTTCGTGCAGCACTTGGTGATGTTGCAGTACCCGATGCCGTTCTTGTCCTTGAGGTCCCGCAGGCGGTCCTCAGTGTCGAGCGGGTGCATCTCGAGCGCGGCTGAGTAGACCAGGAAACGAGGTCCGATGAACTCGTCGTGCTTATCGTGGTCGCGCAACACGTGACACACGTCCTGACACAGAAAACACTCGATGCACTTGCGGAACTCCTGCACGCGATCGACGTCGCGCTGCGCCATCCGCCAGGTGCCGTCTGGCGCATCCGGCTTCCGCGGCGCGAATTTCTTCAGCCCCTTCTTCACGCGGAAGTTCCAGGAGACGTCGGTGACCAGATCCTTGATCAACGGGAAGGTGCGCATCGGCTCGACGGTCACCGGCTCATCGAGGTTGATCGAGTTCAGCCGGCTCATGCACATCAGCTGCGGCTTCCCGTTGATCTCTGCCGAGCACGACCCGCACTTGCCGGCTTTGCAATTCCAGCGGCATGCCAGGTCGGGCGCCTGCTCCGCCTGAATCTTGTGGACCGCGTCGAGCACGACCATGCCTTCGGAGATTTCGGTCGTGTAGTCGATGAAGCCGCCGTTGGCGGTGCCGGGCTCGCTTCGCCAAATTCGAAAGGTGGCCTGGCTCACTGCTTCTGCTCCTCGATGACTTGCTTGAGCTCGGCCGGGATGTCCTTCAGCGGGATGCGCGAGACCTTCATCGAGCCGTCGGCTTGCCGCTCGGTCGCGATGTTGAAGGTGCCGAATTCGGCGACCTTGTCGGGATAGTCTTCGCGGAAGTGTCCGCCGCGGCTCTCCTTGCGCTCGATGGCCGAGAGTGCAATGGCCTCGGACACGTCGAGCAGGTTCCGCAGGTCGATGCAGGTGTGCCATCCGGAGTTGTACTCCCGGTGGCCATCGACACCGGCCCGCGCCGCGCGCTCGTTAAAGCCCACGAGCTTCTGTGCGGCTTCCTGCATTTCACCTTCATTGCGCACGATGCCGACGAGCGCCTGCATGGCGTCCTGCAGATCCTGCTGCACCTTGTACGGGTTCTCGCCGGCGTTGCCGCGGTCGAACGGGGCCAGCGACGCCTTCAGCGCCCGATCGAGGGCGTCGGCGTTGACCGTGGGCTGGACCGCCTTGCGCGCCAACTGGGCGGCGTACTCGCCGGCCCGCTTGCCAAACACGATCAGGTCCGACAGGGAGTTGCCGCCAAGGCGATTGGCCCCGTTGATGCCGGCCGCGCACTCGCCGGCGGCAAACAGGCCCGGGATCGTGGACTCTTGAGAATCGGCGTCGACCTTGATGCCGCCCATGATGTAGTGCGTCGTCGGCCCGACTTCCATGGCCGTGGTGGTGATGTCGAGGTCGGCCAGTTCCTTGAACTGGTGGTACATGCTCGGCAGCTTGCGTTTGATGTGATCCGGCGCATCGGATCTTTTTTCTTTGATCCACGCGATGTCGAGAAACACGCCGCCGTGCGGCGATCCGCGCCCGGCCTTGACTTCGCGATTGATGCAGCGCGCGACGTGGTCGCGGGTGAGTAGCTCCGGCGGTCGCCGCGCGCTTTTGTCACCCTGCGTATAGCGCCAGCCCTCTTCCGGGTCGGACGCCGTCTGCGGCTTGTAGTTGTCGGGAATGTCGTCGAACATGAAGCGGCGGCCTTCGCTGTTGCGGAGCACGCCGCCTTCACCGCGAACACCTTCCGTGACCAGGATGCCGCGCACGCTCGGTGGCCACACCATGCCGGTCGGGTGGAACTGGATGAACTCCATGTCGATGAGCTGCGCACCGGCGCGGTATGCCAGCGCGTGGCCATCGCCCGTGCCCTCCCAGCTGTTGCTCGTGACCTTGAAGGCCCGGCCCGCGCCGCCCGTGGCCATGACGATGGCTTTGGCCGTGAACGCATGGAAGCGGCCTCGCTCGCGGTCGTAGGCCAGCACGCCAGCAGCGCGGCCGTCGTCGAGCAGCAGTTCGATCACCGTGTGTTCCATGTGCACGGTGACGCCGAGGTAGGTCGTGTGATCCTGGAGAGTGCGGATCAGCTCCAGGCCAGTGCGGTCGCCGACGTGGGCGAGACGCGGGTAGCGATGGCCGCCGAAGTTGCGCTGGTTGATGCGACCGTCGGGCGTGCGGTCGAAGACCGCGCCCCAGGCCTCGAGCTCGCGCACGCGGTCGGGCGCTTCCTTCGCGTGGATCTCGGCCATGCGCCAGTTGTTCACGTACTGGCCGCCGCGCATGGTGTCGGCAAAGTGCACCTTCCAGCTATCGCGGTCGTCGTTGTGCCCCATGGCCGCGGCCATGCCGCCCTCGGCCATGACCGTGTGCGCCTTGCCCAGGAGCGACTTGCAGATGAGGCCGACCGTGACGCCGCTACCGGCCGCTTCGATGGCCGCGCGCAGCCCCGCGCCGCCGGCGCCGATGACGAGCACGTCGTAGGTGTAGGTTGCGTGCGCCGCCATCAGAACAACCTCAGATCGGTCCAGACGCCCATCGAACAGAGGCGCACGTAGAGGTCGGAGAACATCACCGAGAACAGGCTGCACCACGCAAACAGCTGGTGACGCCCGTTCAAACCCGACACGCAGGCATACGCCATGTCGCACGCCGGCGACTTCGACACCTCGTCCATCCGTCCACCGACGATGTGCCGCAGCACGTGACATCCCCAGGTGTAGCTGGCCAGCAAGATCACGTTCACGCCGAGCACGAGGGTGCCGAGTCCAATGCCGAACTCGACGGCACCGGTTGCGGCATTGGTGAACCACATCGCCACCCAGACGTCGTAGGCCAGCAGCGCGATGAAGACCAGGGCGACCCACATGAAGAAGCGGTGGACGTTCTGCAGGATCAAGGGAAACGAGTTCTCGCCCAGGTAACTCTTGCGCGGTTCCCCGACGGCGCACGACGGCGGGTCGGCCCAGAACGCCTTGTAGTAGGCGCCGCGGTAGTAGTAGCAGGTGAAGCGAAAGCCGCCAGGGAACGGCAGGATGAGCAGCGCGGGCGAAAACGGCAGCACTGCCGGCCACCACTGCGGTCGCGGTCCGAACCAGGAATGCGGCGACGACCCCCACAACTCGGGCGAATAGAACGGCGACAGATACGGACCGAAGTGATAATGCTCGCCCTGAAACGCCGCCCAGGTGGCATACACGACAAACGCCGACAGGCCGAGGAACACGCCAAGTGGCGCTGCCCACCACTTGTCTCGCCGGGACGTCGTCCCGAACCCACGGTGGACGGCAGCAACCGGAATCACCTGCATCAACGCGCCTCCGAAAATGACGATCGAGCGAAAGACGGTGTAACGATAGCTGGAAGCTCAGTGCGATATCAACTCGCGTCCACTTCGACGCGCGGCATGCCGTCGGTGCGCGCGGGCACGGCCGCCACCGCTGCCCTACTTGAGTAGCGCCAACGCGCTGGCCAGTTCCATGGCCATGCGATCGAGCGCGCGCTCGATGCGGCCGAGTTCGTGGTCGATGCGCTGGCGATCGTTCACCCGATAGGCCTCGGCGAGGCCGGGAAACGGCTGGCCGTCGTAGAGCGAGTAGATGTTCCAGCCGTAGAACACGTGGCGGTACCACTTCGTGTCCGGGGCGCCGTCGTCGTCGGCCAGACGCTGCTCCATGCGCGCGAGACGATCGTTGAGCCGCGCCGCGATGGACGGGGCGATACCGCCCTGCGCCAGTCGCTCGTCGATGGCCCCTTCGAGCGCCGCCGCCTGAGCGCGTATCGTCATCGCCTTCCCTAACAGGGTCGTCTCACGATGAAGCGTCCACATGCCCACGCCCTTCGCCCAGACTTCTGCGTCGTGCACCGCCTCCTGCAGCTTGGTCCCGTAGTGCGCGAAGCGGAACGGCAGCACGTCGGCCTGGCTCATGCGCAGCGCCATCGTGCCCAGCACCCGCGACATCAACACGCCCTGCTCGAAGCCAGGGTCCGCAATCTTCTCCACGTAGGCGCGCGAGTCGTAATTGGTGTGATACGTGCCGTAGCCGTAGCCGTTGGCGCCGATGAACTCGATGGCCATGGTGGGCACGCCGAGAAAATCCTGGAACGGCACGAAGTCAGCGCCGCTGCCGAGTGGCTTGAGGTCGGGCACGAAGACCGACGCGTCGGCGGGACGTCGCGCGGGCAGGCGCGCCAGCTCTGAGGCCTGCCACTGCGCGTACACCGTGGACGCGCCCTCCGGTACGTCTTTCGCCACGTCGGCCACAAACGCCGCGAGCGACGGCACGCCGCCCGGATCGAAGCGGCCCTTCATGTACATGTCGATGTTCACGTACATGATGAGCTGCTCCTGCAGTCGCGCGCGCTGATCCTCGGCATACTCCGTCGAGCCCACGAGGCCGAGTTCTTCCGCATCCCAGAATGCCAGCGAGATGGTGCGCGCCGGCTTCCAGCCGCCCTTGGCCATCTGGCCAAGCGCCTTGGCCATCTCGAGCAGCGCGGTCGTGCCGGTGCCCGGGTCCACGCCGCCAAACGTCCACGCGTCGTGGTGTCCGCCAAACAACACCGCGCGCTCCGGCGTACCCGTGCCTCGGATGGACGCGACCACGTCGTAGATCGGGGCGAGCTTCTGGTCCATGTCCACAGTGAGGGTGACGGCTGACGGGCCGGGGCCGACCCGATACGGCGTCTTCAGGCCGCCGCGAAAACGATCAGGCGCCTCGGGCCCGCTGAGTGCCGCCATCAGATGCTGCGCCTCGCCCCAGCTGAGCACCACCACGGGGATCTTCGGCAGAGTGGGGGCCGTGGCTTGGTCGATGCGCACGGCGTCGGTCGTGGCCCCCAAGCCGGGCGTGAGCGGATCGCCATGCCAGAACCAGCTGTACTTGGCGTTGCCGCGCTGCACCATCTGTTCGCCGCGCCAGTAGCCGTAAGGCCACGCCGGGCCTTTCGTCTCGCCATCGTCGCCCGGGTCGCTGTAGAGGATGAGCGCCCGCGCGCCGGCCTGCTCGGCCGTGTGCGTCTTCACGGCGCGGTGACTGCGTCCATAGCGCGCCAGGGCAATGCGGCCTTTCAGTGACACGCCGAGCTTCGCGAGGTCGGCGTAGTCGGCCGGCAGACCGTAGTTCACATAGACGACCTGTCCAGCGGCGGTGCCCGACGCGGAATAGGCCACATAGCCGCCCGTCAATTCCGGGTGCGCCGACGTGGGGTCTTCCGGAATCGCTGGCTCGTCGGTGCTGAGCCGTCGCCTCGTGGGCGCGGTCATCGCGATCTCGATCGTCCGGGGACTGGCGACGAGCACCTGATACTCGTGGGTCTGCACGTCGAGGCCGAAGCTCGCCAGGGTCGTCTGCAGATACTTCACGACGTCCTTGGTGCCGGGCGAACCAGCGGGGTGTGGACGTTCGGTCAGCGGCTTGTGCAGCGCCGACATCGACTCGGCGGAGATGAGCGCGCGGTAGCGCGTCTCGAGCTGCTGTTGTGCGGCCGACGACGACGCCGTGTAGCCGAGCTTCACACGCGCGCCCGGGGCGCCGTCAGTCGGCGCGCCTGAACGCGCGCACGCGTTCATCGACGCGCCCACCGCCGCACCGACAACCAGCGTCAGTACTCGGCGGCCCAGCTCTGCGGTCCGCGTGCTGCCCGGACGGATCTGACCGGCTGCGGAGGGGTCGTGTCGTCTCGTCGTCATCGGGGAATCACCGGAAGGATGAGATGCGACGCCGCATCACGGTCGTGGAACACGGTTTGGCGTGCCGGCACGGTGGACGCGTCGGTGCCAAATGCCGCACCGGTGTTCGGGTTGCGATCGTAGCGGGGGAAGTTGCTGCTCGACACCTCCAGGCGGATCCGGTGGCCCGGCAGAAAGACGTTACCGGTCGCGCCCACATCGATGCGCACTTCGTAGCGCGCACCCGGCACGAGCAGTTCGGGTACAGTCTTGCTCTTGCGGTAGCGCGCGCGCGTGATGCCGTCGGTCAGCGCGCGGGCCGCGCCGTCTGGCTGCACGTCGCTGATGGCCGCAGTGAAGTCGGTGTCCTTTGCGGTCGACGCAATCCAGAGCACGGCGGTGATCGGCCCGGTGATTTCGAGCGGCGCCGCGAGCGGCGCCGACGTGTAGACGAGCACGTCGTCGCGACTCTGAATCTCGCGGCGATCGACGGGCATGCGCGAGTACGCGCCGAAGAGGCCCGTGGGCACGGGCGTGGCAGGATCGTAGGTGAACGTGTCCGGTGGTTCGGACGCGCCCGCTGCCGTCCGTTCAAGGCGGCCGTTGCCCCCACGGCTCCGGGCATCCGCGTCGCTGCGCAGATAGAACGGCGTCGGCACGGCACGCGCCAAGGGCCACGCCTGCTCGTCGCGCCAGCGGTTCTCGCCCATCAGAAACAGGCGCACTGGCGAGCCTGGCCAATCCGGCGTGGGGGTCGCACTCCCGGTGTCGAGGGGACGCGCGGGCGGAATGCCCGACGGGTTCTCGCTGCCCATGGCGGCGGGCGCTGCGGCCGGCACCGGCGCGGGCATCCAGTGCTTGAACCAGCGGATGATGAGTCCCTCGGAATCGAAGCCGGCCTCTGGACCGAAGTCGACCGCGCCGACCCGGGTCGTGGTGGCCGTGGGCCGCGCATGCGTCCAGGGTCCGACGATGAGCCGCTGATTCCCGCGCGCGCGCGCACTACCCGCGTTGGCGCGCAGGCCACTGAAATTCGCCAGCGTGCCATTCAGCAGGCTGTCATACCAGCCGGTGAGGTGATAGGCGGGCACCTCGAACTGCGGGTGCTTCGCGGCGACGTCGAACGTGGTCCAGAACGCGTCGTAGGACGGATGCTGCAACAGATCGAAGTACCCCGGCGAGTAGCGGCGCAACTGCAACGCCTCGATGCTGTTGAGCGGCAGATGCGGATACCACTCGGATGGGAGCTGCTTCCGCTCGTCGGGCGAGAGTCCACGCTCATGATCACGATCGGCCGTCGGCTCGAGCACGCGCCGGCGCGTGTCCTTCGACTGGCCGAGGCTCCAACTCAGCCCGTCGCCCAGATAGAACGCCCCGCCCTGGAAGACCATGTCGTAGCGGCTCGCATACGACGCCGACGGGAAGAGCGCGACGAGGTGCGGCGGACGCAGCGGCGCGGCGAGGAGCTGCACGGTGGCGCTGTAACTGCCGCCGAACATGCCGACACGTCCGTCCACGTACGGCAGCGCCGCCACCCACTCGACCGTGTCGTAGCCGTCGGCGCCTTCGTCGTGAGGCACGGCCACGCCGTCGGACATGTAGCGTCCGCGCGTGTCCTGCACGACGACGACAAAGCCGGCCTGGGCAAGGCGATGGTACTGGCTGGTGGGCGCATCGGGATTCTTCGAGTACGGCGTGCGCTGCAGCAGCGCCGGACGGCGCCCGTTGGTGCGTGGGCGATAGACGTCTGCGCGCAGCACCACGCCGTCGCGCGTCCGCGCCTCGAGATTTTTCTCGATGACGATGTCCGTAGCCAGCTGGGCCGAAGGACGGCTCGCGACCAGTCCCAGAATCGCGCACGTGAGCAGCGGCAGGATGCGTCGCATTGGCCGAATTGTAACGGGGCCTGTCACCGTTACATTCGGATTGTAACGGGGCCTGTCACCGTTACACCCGGAACTGCTACCCCGGGGTCTGACCCCGATGGCACGGATCTCGCGCCATCCGTTCCCGGGCTCACTCCCTGACAACGGCCGTGAGATTCATGGTGAGTCGCACGCCCGGTTTTGGCAGTTCATGCACGCCGATAACCGTGCGCGCGGGCCGATGGGAGCCCATCATCTCGACATAGGCGTGGTTCATGGCGTCGAAGTCGGCCATGTCGAGCAGGAACACGTTGACGTGCAGAACATGCTGCAAATCCGAGCCGACGTGCCCCAGCATGACGCGGAATGACTCGAGAATCCGGCGCGTTTGCGACGCCACGTCGGTCCCGACCAGCACGCCGGTCACTGGATCGAACCCCGCCGTGCCGCCGATGGTGATCGATGTCCCGACGCGAGCCACGTGACTGTAGGGGCCAATGGGCGTCGGCGTGCCAGGCGGGGTGAACGTCTCGACGGCGGGCATGGATGGTTCTCCTTGTGACGAATTGTAACGGGGCCTGTCACCGGGGTAGCCAGGAACCAGCCAGTCAGACAGGGCCACGCTCACTCCGGCCCTCGTACGGCGACGGCTACGCCGCCCCGGCACAGTGCTATATTCCGCGGCATGCGCAACGCACTTCTTGCCGCCGCCCTTTTCGGAGCCTTGGCCACCGTGCCAGGGCTCCTCATCACCTCGTTCGCCCAGGATCAGGATCAGGACCCGGCGCCGCGTCCCGCCGCGGAGCGCCTCGACCCTGACGTGATGTGGAAAATCCGCCGCGAGGCCACCGAGCGCTCCCAGATCATGCGGACGCTGCACGTGCTCACCGATGTGTACGGCCCGCGCCTCACCGGCTCGCCCAACCTGCGCAAGGCGCAGGACTGGCTCGTGCAGCAAGCCACGGCGGCCGGCCTGAAGAACGCGCACCTGGAGGAATGGGACTTCGGTAGTCCCGGGTGGTTGAACGAGAAGACGGCCGTGCACATCGTCTCGCCGGTGAAAGACAGCCTGGTGGTTGAAGCGTTGGCGTGGACGCCGGGCACCAATGGCACGGTCACGGCAGCCACGGTGATCGTCGATCCGCCCGAGCGGCCGACCCAGGCAGACGCCGACAGGTTCTTCGCGCGCCTGCGCGGTAGTCTCAAGGGTCGCGCGGTGCTCGTCGGGCAGCCCACGAAGCTGGACGTCACGATCGATCCGCCGGCCAAGCGCCGCGACGATAACGAGGCGCGCGCGCAGTTCTCGCCCATCCCGCCGCCGTCGCCGTTCGGTGCGCCCGCGCCCGCGGCCGCACCGGCCGCGCCGGCCGATCCGAAGCTGGCGCCGCTCACGATGGACCAGTTCCAGGATCAGCTCAACCAGTTTCTCAAAGACCAGGGTGCGGCACTGCGCGTGAACGACGCCGGCCGCGAGCACGGCCAGATTCGCGCGTTCAACAACCGCAACTTCGACGTGACCAAGGCCGTGCCAACGGTGGTGATGCGCAACGAAGACTACGGCCGCATCGCGCGCCTCATGGGCGGCGGACATCCGGTCGAGCTCGAAGCGACGATCGTGAACCAGACGTATCCCGAGGGCAAGACGCAGCACAACGTGATTGCCGAGATCCCTGGCACCGACAAAGCGCAGGAAGTCGTGATGCTCGGCGGGCATCTTGATTCGTGGCACGCGGCCACCGGGGCCACCGACAACGCCATTGGCGTGTCGACGATGTACGAGGCCATCCGCATCCTGCAGAAGATTGGCGTGAAGCCTCGCCGCACGATCCGCCTGGCGCTGTGGAGCGGCGAAGAACAGGGCCTGCGCGGCTCGGTCGCCTATGTGGCGCAGCACTTCGGCACGTTCGAGACTCCGAAGCCCGAGTACGAACACTTCGCCGGCTACTTCAACATCGACTCCGGCACGGGCAAGGCTCGGGGGATGACTGTGTTCGGTCCGTCTACGGCCGCCGATGTGCTGCGGCCCATGCTGGCGCCGTTTGAGGGCAACGGCGTGATGGGCGCAACGTCGACCCGCTCACGCGCGCGCGGCGGATCGGACCATACGTCGTTCAACGAGATCGGCTTGCCCGGAATCGGCGTGGGCCAGGATCCGATTGAGTACGGCACCCATACCTGGCATACGAACCTCGATACCTACGAACGCATCATCGAGAGCGACGCGCAAATGTCGGCGATGGCAATCGCCAGCGCCGTGTATCACCTGGCGATGCGCGACGAGAAGCTGCCGCGGTTCACGAAAGACGCCATGCCGGCGCGTCCGGGGGCCCGATGACCGACCCCGCTCCTTCAGCCAACTTTCACGCCGCCGCGCCTATTCTGCCCGTCGCCGACCTGGGGACGAGCCTCGACTACTACGTGCGCGTCCTTGGATTCACCATCGACTGGCGCGACGACATGGGCACGGCGTCGGTGTCGCGCGAGCGCTGCAGCCTGATGCTCTGCCAGGGCGATCAGGGACACGCAGGCGCGTGGGTCTGGATCGGCGTCGGCGATGCGGAGGCGCTCCATGACGAGTTGAAGGCGCGCGGCGCGATCGTGCGGCATGCGCCGACCGACTACCCGTGGGCGCGCGAGTTGCAGATTGCCGATCCGGACGGCAACGTGCTGCGCCTGGGGTCGGAGCCGCGGGTGGGCATGCCGACGGGCGAATGGCTGGACATGCACGGCGTGCGGTGGGCGCAGGACAGCTTCGGCGGCTGGCAACGCGCAGACTGACTGGCTGCAGGGACGCTGCCGTCGGCGGGCCTTGCCGCGGCAGTGTCGCGACGCCGTGCGCGTACCCACCGATGGACACGAGCACGGCGGAAGGCGGCAGGGACCGCGCCCCCGCCGCCCGTCCTGGCGGTCAGGCGCCTGGCGCTTGGTACGTGACCACCAATTTCGTCGCCTCGTCCATCTGCTTCGGCGTAATGAGCGGCACCGTCTCGACCGTGACGGCGTCCGACGCGTTGACGGCGAGGCTCAACGCCAGCGCCGCGGTTTCATTCGGCAGCTCGACAATCACGATCGCGTCGGCTGAGCCGTACGCGAAGTAGAACGCCTCCAGCTTGCCGCCAACCTTCTTCAGCGCCTTGGTCACCGCCGCCACGCGCGCCGACCCCCCCTGCTTCAGTATTCCGCGCGTGCCCTCGGCTGTATACGACGCCTTCAACAAGTACTTCGCCATCGTGTCTCCCTCGTTGCCGCGATGTGCGGCGTGTTGCCGTGCGTGCGAGCACGGCCTCCTGAAGCGTATGCGAATTCAGACGCGCGCCCCCCTCAGGAACTGGATCAGGAGGTCGGCGACGCGGGCAGGCTGCTCCTGCTGCACCCAGTGTCCGGCCCCGTCCAGCAGGTGTGCGCCCTGGAACTTCGTGCACGCCGCCTGCTGCATCGCCTCGAAGCTGCCGGCGCGCTGGAAGACCCCCCAGTCGGACTTGCCGGAGATGAAAATGGCCGGCACGTCGATGGTACGGCCAGCAAAGAGGGTGAGTTCAGCGCCCAGGCGCGGAACCCGGCCCACGCGGTACGACTGCAGGCCGCCCTGGAAGCCCGTGCGGCCATACTCGCCCGCGTACACCGCCAGCTCGCGGTCGGGCAGCCACGCGTTGGCCGCGATCTGCTGGGCCGTCGGCATGTCGGCCGCCACCTGCTCGGCCATGCCCTTGTCTTTGTCCATGACGTAGTAGCGCGGCAGCTGTGCGAACTCAGCCGGCGTGTTGGCGGCGAGCGGATGCGGTGCGTTACCGGGCCAGTCGGCGCTCTTGGCGTGGTAATAGGCCCGCAGGAACGCGTGCAGGCCCTGCGGAGCCTTCCACATGTCCTCGTTGGCTTCGCGCGTCGTGTAGTACGTCTGGTAGTGCTTGCGGGCCGGCGTGAGCGCGGCCAGGCCCTCGTCCATGTCGGGCGCGGGTGCGGGCGGCGCCGCCGGAACGTTGGCGGTGTTGAACGGCAAGCGGGCGCTACCGCCAAACGGCGCGCTCATCATCACAACCGAGCGAAAGACGTCGGGCCGCGTCAGAGCGCACCACGCTGCCACGGGCGAGCCGAAGTCGTGGCCGACGACGCACGCCAGATCGCGATGCCCCAGGGCATTCACGAGCGCGAGCAGGTCGCGGACGCGGTTCAGCGTGGGGAACGGCGCGAGGTCGTCGTCGAAACGGACATCGGTGCCACCACTCCGTCCATAGCCACGCTGGTCTGGCGCCATTACATGGAATCCCGCAGCAGCCAGCGGGAGCATCACCTTGCGCCAGCTGTAACTGAGTTCTGGAAAACCGTGCACCAACAGCAGCCCGGGCCGCCCGGGGGTCTCGAAGCCCGCCTCGAGCACGTGCATCGCGATGCCATTCACACCGGTGACAACGCGCGACCGGATGCCTGCGGGCAGTGTTCCAGCCCCGTAAGGCGTCTCCGGCTGGCTGCTTTGTGCGCGCGCGATGCCCGCCCGAGCCGTAGCCGCGAGAAGTGGCGCGGCCGTGAGGGTGTGCAGAATCTGACGACGCGACAGGGTGCGCATACGGACGGCAGCGTAGCAGGATCTGCCACCTTTGTAACGGGGCCTGTCACCAAGACGTGTGTAACGGTGACAGGCCCCGTTACAAACGGGGTACGATGCGGCGGCCTTCATGTCGTTGTCGATTCGCACCGAACTCACCCCGATGCTGCGACTGGCACTGCCTGTCGTGCTGGCCGAGCTTGGGTGGATGTCGATGGGCATCGTGGACACCATCATGGTGGCGCCGCTCGGTCCAGCCGCCATCAGCGCGGCGGGCATCGGCACCGGCATCCACATGGCGTTCGCTGTTTTCGGCATGGGCCTGCTGCTCGGGCTCGACACGCTCGTCTCGCAGGCGCACGGTGCCGGCGACCACCGCGACTGCCATCGCTGGCTCGTGCACGGCCTGGTGATGGGCGCCGGCCTGACGGTGCCCATTCTGGGCGCGTGCGTGGCGGTGCTGCTCGCCATCCCCGCCTTCGGCTTCCACCCGGACGTGCAGCCGCTGCTGCAGGGCTACTTCGGCGTGGTGATCTGGAGCACGCTGCCGCTGCTGCTCTATGCCGCCGTGAGACGGTACCTGCAGGGGATGCACGTGGTGGCGCCGATCGCGTTCGCGCTCGTCACCGCCAACCTCATGAACGCGGCCGCCAACTGGGCACTCATCAACGGCGAGCTCGGCCTGCCGGCGCTCGGCGTGCCCGGCGCCGCCTACGCCACCTGCGTCTCGCGTGTCTACATGCTGGGGGTGCTCGTCATCGCCGCCTGGTGGGTGGACCGCGCGCGCGCGACGGGCCTTGCTGAAGTCTCGCGGCGGCTGTCGCGCGAACGCTTCGTGACGCTGTGGCGGCTCGGCTTCCCCGCCGCCTCGCAGGTCACACTTGAAGTCGGCGTCTTCGGTCTGGCGACCGCGCTGGCCGGGCGGCTCGACCCGGTCTCGAGCGCCGCCCACCAGATTGCCCTCAACATCGCCGGCACGTCGTTCATGGTGCCGCTCGGGGTATCGGCGGCCGGCGCGGTGCGCGTGGGCAACCGCGTGGGCGCCAACGACCCGGCTGGGGCGGCGCGCGCCGGCTGGATGGCGATTATCCTCGGCGCTGGTTTCATGTCGGCGACGGCGCTGCTCTTCGTGCTGATGCCGCGCACGCTCATCGGTCTCTTCTCGCCGGGGCCTGAGGTCGTGACCCTCGGCGCGTCGCTGCTCGTCATCGCCGCGGTGTTCCAGCTCTTCGACGGCCTGCAGGCCGTGGCCACGGGCGCGCTTCGCGGCCTCGGCGACACGCGCATGGCCATGCTCGTCAACCTCGCCGGCCACTGGCTCGTCGGGCTCCCGATCGCCTACCTGTTCTGCTTCACGCTCGGCTACGGCGTGTGGGGCATGTGGCTCGGGCTGTCGACCGGACTCATCGTCTGCGGCATCGTGCTGACCTGGTACTGGCATCGCCGCATCGCGCACTATACCTCCACGGGACAACTCCGATGATCTGTGACGCCCATGTGCACTTTTTCTCCCCCGGATTCTTCGACGCGCTCGGCGCGCAGAAGGGTCTGCCCGGCGATGGACGCGGCGACGTGGTCACGAGCAGCCTCGGGTGGGACTCGCCTGGATCGGTGACGGCTCTGGCCGCCCGCTGGCGCGAGGCACTGGTCGCGCAGGGTGTGAGCCGCGCCGCGCTCATTGCCTCGACCCCCGGCGATGAGGCGTCGGTGGCTGCGGCGGTCGCGGCCCATCCCGCTCATTTTGTGGGCTTCTACATGCTCGACCCGACCAAGGACGACGCGCTCGACCGCGTGGCATGGTCCGCCGCGCATGGACTGCAGGGCATCTGCCTGTTCCCCGCGATGCACAGGTACGAACTGCACGGACCGGAGGTCGCCCGGATCTTCGATCTCGCCGGGGCATCGGCGGGCACGGCGGTGTTCGTGCACTGTGGCGTGCTCTCGGTCGGCGCGCGTGCCAAGCTCGGACTGCCCAGCCGTTTCGAGATGCGGCTGGGCAACCCGCTGCACTTGCAACACTTGGCGCTGGCCCATCCGCACGTACCGATCGTCATTCCGCACTTCGGCGCTGGATTCTTTCGCGAAGCGCTGATGCTCGCGGATGTCTGCCCCAACGTGTATCTCGACACGTCCAGTTCCAACCGCTGGATGCGCTACACGCCGGGCCTGACCTTGACCGACGTCTTTCAGGCCGCACTCGACGTCGTGGGCTCGACGCGGCTGCTCTTTGGCACCGACTCGTCGTTCTTCCCGCGCGGCTGGCAGGCCGGGATCCTGACCGCGCAGTGCGCGGCCCTGTCCGCGGCGGGCGCGACCGAGGAACAGATCGCCGAGGTCGTTGGGGGCAACTTCGCACGGCTCTTTCCGTGGCCTGCATCGGCACGGTAAGATCAGCGTCTTCCACACATTTCAGGGGATCGTCGTGGGCAACATCCTGCAGTCACTTCCGGTTGGCGACAAAGTCGGTATCGCGTTCTCTGGAGGACTCGACACCAGCGCGGCATTGCACTGGATGCGCGCCAAGGGCGCGATTCCCTACGCCTACACGGCCAACCTCGGCCAGCCAGACGAGCAGGACTACGACGACATCCCGAAGAAGGCTATGGCCTATGGTGCCGAGCAGGCGCGGCTCATCGAGTGCCGCCCTCAGCTTGTGGCCGAGGGCATCGCGGCCATCCAATGCGGCGCCTTCCACATCTCCACCGGCGGCGCCACCTACTTCAACACTACGCCGCTCGGCCGCGCGGTGACGGGCACGATGCTGGTCGTCGCCATGCGCGAAGACGACGTAAACGTGTGGGGCGACGGCAGCACGTTCAAAGGCAACGACATCGAGCGGTTTTACCGCTACGGCCTGCTCGCCAACCCGCATCTGCGCGTCTACAAGCCGTGGCTCGACCAGCAGTTCATCGACGAGCTCGGCGGGCGCAAAGAGATGTCGGAGTACATGATCGAGCACGGCTTCGAGTACAAGATGAGCGTCGAGAAGGCGTACTCGACCGACTCGAACATTCTTGGAGCGACGCACGAAGCCAAGGATCTCGAGTTCCTGGACAAGGGCATCACCATCGTGCAGCCCATCATGGGCGCGGCCTTCTGGCGCGAAGACGTGGCCGTGAAGCACGAAACCGTGAGCGTACGCTTCGAGGAAGGCCAGCCGGTCGCCCTCAACGGCCGCACCTTCCCGGATGCGCTGGCGCTCTTCACCGAAGCCAACGTCATCGGCGGGCGCCACGGTCTGGGCATGTGCGATCAGATCGAGAATCGCATCATCGAGGCCAAGAGCCGCGGCATCTACGAGGCGCCGGGCATGGCGCTGCTGCATCTGGCGTACGAGCGGCTCGTCACGGGCATCCACAACGAAGATACGATCGAGCAGTACCGGAACCACGGACGGCGCCTGGGCCGGCTGCTCTACCAGGGCCGCTGGTTCGATCCGCAGTCGATGATGTTGCGCGAGACCGCCCAGCGCTGGGTGGCGCGGGCAGTCTCGGGGGAAGTCACCGTGGAACTGCGGCGCGGCAACGACTACTCCCTGCTCGACACCACGAGCCCCAACTTGACCTACAAGCCGGAACGGCTCACGATGGAACGTGGCGAAGCGTTCTTCACGCCGCAGGATCGGATCGGGCAGCTCACGATGCGGAATCTCGACATCATGGACACGCGCGACAAGCTACGCGTCTACACCGAAACGGGGCTCATCGGCGCCGGGTCGCGAGACGGCATGCCGATGCTATCAGCCGCGGATCCAGAGGAGACCAAGAAATGACCGCCAGCCTAACACGCATCGTTGCACGCACACGCTGGACGGGATTGGCGGGAACCGCGCTGATCCTGATCGGCGTAGCGTCCTGTTCGAGCGACACGCTCACCTCGCCGACTTCGGCGTCACAGCTCAACGGCACTTGGCGGTTGTCCCAGATGACCCAGGGCGGCACCGTGCATAACGAGACGCTGACCGCGGGCCGCTTCAGCGTGACCTTCGCCGCCGACCGCATCGACGCCAAAGCCGACTGCAACACCTGCACCGGTCCGGCCCCGCTGTCTGGATCGACGCTCACGGTCAGCGCTCTCGCCTGCACGCGCGCGGCCTGCGCCAGTGCGCCGCTCGACACGCGCTTCACGAGTGTGCTCAACGGCGCGGTCACCGTACGCATCAACGACCGGCTGCTGCAGCTCAACTCCGCTCAGGGCGAACTGCGCTTCGAGCGCTGAGCGCGCACGGGACTAGACCAAGTCCACGCGCAGCGCGACGACGGCCGTCTGGGCGCCGCGGTCGGCGAACCACGTGATGCCCTCTTGCACAAGGTCAATCTCCAGCAGGTAGTCGCCAGGCTTTGTCGGCGCCGTCACCTGCAACTGCACCAGTGTGTCCGAGCCTGGGTGCAGATGTTCCGGCAACATCGTCCGCACGTTGTCGAAGGCGACCATCGTCGTGCCGGTCTCGGTTCCGTTTGCGCCGCGCATCACGCCGCGCAGGTGGTAGCTGAGAAATACCGGAATCTGGCTGTCGACGCACCAGCCGGCCTGCGACCGGTTGTGTACCGTGACGGGAATCTCGAAAACGGCGCCGGCAGTGAGCGGGCCAGCCACCTGCGACGGGGCCGTGAACGAGGCCTGGTAGAAACGCGAAAACAGGTCGGCGCGCGCCTCGTCGACCGTGAGCTCCCGTGACGGCGTCGATGCCGCGCGTTTCTCGTAGACGCCGTGGAACGAAGGGGCGGCGATGAAGCCGACTGGCTCCAGGCCGTGATTCACGAACGCCTGGTGCCATTCCTCGAGCCGGTAGACGTTCTCGTTGATCCCGGCTTCGATCTGCGACTCGCCGAAGCCAGCGCGGTTGTGCTCATGGAACCAATACGGTTCGATGAAGCCAAGTCGCCCGCCCGGCCGCAACACGCGCGCCAGGTTCGCCACGAGCGGATGCAGCCGGTGGGTGTGGTGCAGGGCATTAAAGGCCGTGACCCCATCGAACACGCCGTCGCCAAACACGGGCGCGTGCATGTCCGCGTTGACGGCCGCAAAGTCGATGCCCTGTTCGCGGAACACGCGCGAGGCCACAAGATGGTGATTGATGTCGATCGCCACGGCGCGCCAGCCACGGCGCGCCAGCCGCGAGGTAGACCACGTGAGATCGGCGCCCACGTCGAGCACGCGGCTCCCCTGCGGCAGTCCGAGCCGGCTTACCACCGCGTCGAACGTCGCGGCAAACTGGCTGACGTTCTGGAAGTACTCGTTCGCGCGGAAGAAGGCCGAGCCGTCATCGTAGGGTAGCGACAGAAAGGCGGTGCGCAGTGGGCATGGTCCCGCCATCAGCTGCGTCATCGAGAAATCAGTCGGTCCGATGGGCGCGCCGCTCGATTCGAAGTCGAGCATGGCTTGGCGTTCTCGCGCGATGGCCGGATCCTCGTCGCCCGAAGCGGCATGAAGCACGCCCTCCTCGACCGGCAGGACGTGGCCGCACTGGGCGCAGGTGATCGCGACGGGCGTCACCGCGAAGTCGCGGGCGCCACAAGACATACAGCGGAGCAGCGTGGCCAAGTCGGTCAGTACGGGATCGATCGAGGCAGCTCCGGTGGGACCGTGGGAATGCACGCGCCTGCCATTCTGCCGCGACCTTGGTCATCGTGCCAAGAGGCCGCCGGCCAGCCCCTGTGACGAGTCCTGCTACACTGCACGCCCATGCAGGCTATTGAAGCCGTCCTCGCCCAAGCCAGCGACTTCGTCTGGGGACCACCGCTCCTCATCTTGTTATTCGGCACCCACCTGTTCCTGACCTTCAGACTGAAGTTCATCCAGACCTACCTGCCCCAAGCCATCAAACTGTCGTTCTCGCGCGAGAAAGAGGGTGACGGAGAGATCAGCCAGTTCGGCGCGCTCACGACCGCGCTTGCGGCCACGATCGGCACCGGCAACATCGTGGGTGTGGCCACGGCCGTGGCGGCCGGCGGCCCGGGCGCCGTGCTGTGGATGTGGCTGACGGGCGTGTTTGGTATCGCTACGAAATACGCCGAGGCGGTGCTGAGCGTGAAGTACCGCGTGAAGCTCGCCAACGGCCAGATGGCCGGCGGGCCCATGTATGCGCTAGAGCGCGGGCTCGGCAGCAAGCCGCTGGGCATGCTCTTCGCGGCGCTGACCGCCATCGCGGCCTTCGGGATCGGCAACATGACCCAGGCCAACTCCATCGCCGGCCTGGCGCAGCAGACGTTCGGGGTTTCCCCCTGGATCACCGGGAGCGTTATGACCGTGCTGACGGCCGTGGTGATCCTCGGCGGCATCACGAAGATCGCCAGCGTGTGCGAGAAGCTCGTGCCGTTCATGGCGGCCTTCTACATCATTGGTTGCACCATTCTCATCTTCATGCATGCCGACCGTCTGCCGAACACGCTCTCACTCATCTTCAACGGCGCGTTCAGCGGCCAGGCCGCCGTCGGCGGCTTCCTCGGCGCCGGCGTGATGCAAGCGATGCGCTTCGGCATCGCGCGGGGCCTCTTCTCGAACGAGTCTGGTCTGGGCAGTGCGCCGATCGTGGCCGCCGCCGCGCAGACCAAGAACCCGGTGCGCCAGGCGCTCGTGTCTGCTACCGGCACCTTCTGGGACACGGTGGTCGTATGTGCGCTCACCGGCCTGGTCGTCGTGAACTCGGGCGGCTGGCAGCAGGGCCTGGGCGGCTCGGCCCTCACAAAGATGGCGTTCGAAGACCTGCCCACCATCGGCCCGATGGTGCTGACAGTCGGCCTGCTCACCTTCGTGTTCTCGACGATTCTCGGCTGGGCCTACTACGGCGAGAAGGCCGCCGAGTACCTGTTCGGCACCGGCGTGATCTTCCCTTACCGCATCCTGTGGGTCGGCGCTGTGATGCTTGGGTCTGTCTCGACCCTCACCGCCGTCTGGAGCTTCTCGGACGTGGCCAACGGCCTCATGGCCGTGCCGAACCTGATTTCGCTGCTGGCCTTGAACGGCGTGATAGTGGCCGAGACGCAGAAATATCTCTGGTCGGGCAACCTCGACCAGCGTTCCTAGCAGGTCTCGCGCTACTTCACCGGTGTGAAAATCACGCCAGCGCCGATCAGGTCGCGCACCAGCCCCGGCATCTTCTTGCCGGCAGCCTCTGCGTCGTCGATCACTTTCGGCAGCGCTGCCCGCACCTCGCGGATCTGCGCGATCTGCGTGGTCGTGGGCACCGACGTGGAACCCATGATTGCGCCCTTGAGTTGACCGACGCGGCCCCGCACGTTTTCGGCGCCGCCACCGAACCCTCCACCGCCGCCCGGGCCCCCAAGGCCCAGCCGGGTCCGCAGCCTCTGCAACTCGGCCGACAGCGATTCCATCGACTTCTTCGCGTCGGGCGGGATCGTGGCGTCCTTCGTCTGCTGGTCGAGCAGGCGCATCTGGGCGCTGGCGTTCTGCACGATGTCGGCCGCGCGGTTGGCCTGCACCTGCAGGTCGTGCAGGCCCTTGGCCGTGTCGAACCAAGTGCGCCGATCCGCGTCCGAGATGCTGATGTCGGGATCGCCCTTCACCGTGATGCTCACCGTCTGGGCGTCTTTGCCGTCGACCCTGAGCGTGGCGCGGTAGGTGCCCGGCAGCACGAACGGTCCGTTGTTGCCGCCACCGCCAAATCCACCACCACCACCGCCGCCAGCGGCGGGCGCGCCCGGAGGAGGAGGCAACGGCATCAGCGGCTGCACGCGCAGGTCCCACTTCAGGATGTTGAGCCCGGCTTTGGTGCGGCCGCGCAGGGCGTCTCCCGATAGCTCGCGCACCTGCGTGTTGCCATCGCGGATCACCCAGCTCACGTCCTTGGCGTCGGCCTTCAGCCGGTAGGCCAAGGTGGCGCCTGGCGCCGGATTGCGGCCGAGGAACTGCATGTCGCCCTCGAAGCCCTTCATCTTGTCGTTGGCCTGGTTGAGCACCGTGGCCGCCTCGGGGTCGAACGCGAAGGCGTCGGCCGTCTCGCTCCTGGCCCACTGCTGGATGATGCCCACGTCGTCGAGAATCCAGACGCCGCGCGCGTGGGTGGCCAGGATCAGGTCGTTGTCCCTGGGGTGAATCTTCATCTCGTAGATCGGCGTCGTGGGCAGGTTGGCCTTCACCCGCGACCACTGCCCGCCGCGGTTCCAAGAGACCCACAGGCCGGTTTCAGTGCCGAGGTAGAGCAGGTCGGCGTTCTTCGGATCCTCGAGAATCGTGCGCGCGACTTCCGTCGTCGGCAGGTTGCCGGTAATCGAGCGGGTGGTCGCGCCGAAGTCGGTCGTGGTGAATACGTAGGTGCTGTAGTCGCCGCCGCGATGGCCGTCGAAGGTAACGTAGGCGGTACCGTCGGCATGTTGTGAGGGCACGACGTCTGACACGTAGGTCCACTTCGGCACGCCGGCGAACCTGTCGGAGACGTTGACCCACTTGCCGCCGCCGTCGCGGGTCACGCTGACGACGCCGTCGTCGGTGCCGGTCCAGATGATGCCGGCCCGGCGCGCCGATTCCTCGAGCGTCACGATCGTGCCCCACGCGGTCACGCCGTCGTGCTTGGCGATCTTCGTGCTCTTGTCGTCGACCGCCATGATGGCCAGCGTGTCGCGCTTGGTGTTGGTCGACAGATCGGGACTGACAGGCGCGTATGAGCGGCCCTTGTCACTCGACTTCATCAACATCTGCGAGCCGACGTAGATCGTCGACGGGTCGTGCGGCGAGAGCTGCATCGCCGTGTCCCAGTTGTAGCGGAACTGCGAGGGCTCACCCTCCTTGGCCTCGATCGGTTCAGGACGCACGACCGTGCGCTCGTTGGTCGTGCGGTCCACGCGGCTCATGCGGCCATCCTGCGACTCGGCGTAGACGATGCGCGGGTCGGTCGGGTCCATCAGCGGCTGGAAGCCGTCGCCCCCGTTCACGACATACCAGTCGTCATTGGCGATGCCCGAGTTGGTGCGCACGGCGCTCGGCCCGCACCATGTGTTGTTGTCCTGCAGGCCGGCGCAGAGGTGATACGGAGACCGCATGTCGAACGCCAGGTGATAGGCCTGCGCCAGCACGAGATTGGGCAGCCACTGCCAGGTCTCGGCGCGGTCGCGTGAGATGCTGACGCCGCCGTCGTTGCCGATGATCACGTGCTTCGGATTGCGCGGGTCGATCCACATGGCGTGGTGGTCCACGTGAATTCGCTCGGCGCCATCGGCCCGGAAGGTCTTGCCGGCGTCGTCCGAGACGTGCAGGGACACACCCAGGACGTAGATGCGCGAGTCGGTCTGCGGGTCGATGCGAATCTGGCTGAAGTACATCGGCCGCGGATTCACGTCGCTCAGCTTGCGCCACGTCGCACCGCCGTCATCGGTGCGGTAGACGCCGCTCTCGGTGGCGTGCTCGACCCTGGCGTAGAGCACGTTCGGGTTCGCGCGATAGATGTCCATCCCGATGCGCCCCTTGGGGCCGGCCGGGATGCCGTTCTCGATCTTCGTCCACGTCTCGCCGGCGTCCATCGACTTCCACAGGCCGCTGCCCGGGCCGCCGCCGTTCATGCCCCACTGCGCGCGACGACGCTGGTAGGTGGCCGCATAGAGCACCTTGTTGTTCGAGGGATCCATCACCAACTCGGTCGCACCGGTGTCGTCGTCCACGTGCAGCGTCCGCTTCCACGTCTGCCCGCCGTCGGTGGTCTTGTAGACACCGCGCTCGCCGCCAGCTCTCCACAGATCGCCGAGCGCCGCCACGTGTACCACGTTGAAGTCCACGGGATCGACAATCACGCGCGCGATCTGCTTCGACGCGCGCAAGCCCATGTTCCTCCACGACCGGCCGCCGTCAGTGCTCTTGAAGATGCCGTCGCCCCACGACGACGACTGCCGATTGTTGTTCTCGCCCGTGCCGGCCCAGATGAGATTCGCGTCAGTCGGCGCGATCGCGATATCGCCGACCGACGAAGTGCTCTCGTGGTCGAAGACTGGCGTGAAGGTGATGCCGCCGTTGGTCGTCTTGTGGATGCCGCCGGTGGCCGCCGCAACATAAAACGTCGACGGGTCGCTCTCGAGCACCGCGAAGTCGTCGATGCGGCCCGAGGGTGATCCAGGGCCGATCTGCCGGAACGCAAGCCGATCGAGCGGCCCGGTGCCAGCGGACCTCTCGGTCATGGCCGGGGTCACGGCGGGCGGCGCCTGCGCCGCCAGCGCGGTCACGAGCGCGAGCAGGCCACAGCCGGTGAGCGCGAGATTCGTGTGTCTCACTACTTCTTCTCCATGAGTTCGTCGTAGCAGAGCCCGAGCACGAACCCGAGCGTGAGCCGTGCGTTGGGCGACGCGTTGTCCTCGAAGCCCTTGAGGGCGGTCAGTTTCTGCAGCTCGTCCTTCGACTGGCCCGCGGCCCTCGCCTTGCGGGCCGTCTCCATGCAGAGCGACAGGTAGTCGCGAAAGCGCATCAGATCGGCCTTCACGCATTGCACGCTGTTGTCTTTCGCATGTCCGGCGATGAAGACGGCGTCGTTCGAGTGGGCCTTCGCCACCTTCTCGAGCACCGTGATCCAGTTGCCCGTGGACGCGCCCGCGGCGCGGTCGATGTTCGGGTGGGCGCGGTTGAAGAGCAGGTCGCCCATGTGCACGACGTTGGCCTTTTCGAAGTGGTACACCGCATCGCCGCTCGTGTGACCGGCGCCGTAGAAGCGCGCCTGAATCGTCTCGTCTCCGAAGCTCGTCTTCCAGCTGTCGGTGAAGGTCGTATCGGCAAACGACGTCTGCGATTCCGACTTCGCGTCAGCGGCCATCTTCTTGTGCCACTCGAGGCAGTTTACGTGGCCGACAATCCGCTTCACCGCGCCGCGAAACACGAGATTGCCGCCGGTGTGGTCGCCATGGTGATGGGTGTTGAGCAGCATGTCGATGCCCTGCGGCGCGCGGGCCTTGAGACCCGCGACGGCGATGGTGGCAGTGTTGGCGAACTGGCTGTCGATGGCGACGGCGCCCGCGCTGTTCACCAGATAGCCGATCGTGCCGCCGGTGCCGATGAACATGCCCACGCCGCGCCGCAGGTCCGAGAAACTCGTGACGGGAGGGGCCGCCGCGGATTGGGCGAACACGGGACGAACGTTCAGGCCGAGAGCCAGTGCGGAGGCAGACGAAGCCAGGAAATCGCGGCGTGTGACGCTCATCAGACAGTCCTCCAGGAAAACGCGCTCCGGGAAGGATAGCGCAATGCCCGTGTCCGTCGAATGTGATCAGCCGATGCGCTTGCCCAGCCACGTGGCGGGCCCGCCGCGCGCCTCGTCGAGCTTGCCGGCGGCGTAGCGCGTGCTCACCTTCCATACGAAGTCCATCTCCGAAGCAATGGCAGCCATGGCCATCCGCGACTCGATGACCAGCAGCACGCTGCCATATAGCATGAACAGCGCGCCGAACACGCCCAGGGCCACGGCGACCCACGTGAAGCTGCGGGCCACGGCCGCAATCACGGCAATCGCCACACTCGTCGCCACGAAGATGCCCAGGGCGGTGTAAAAGGCCACCATGGCCCGCTGGATCAGCCGGGCGCGCGACGTCTGGCGGTCGAGCTGGGCAAACAGCAGCTGACGGCGGTCGTCGGCCATGTCGTCGGCCTCGGGATGTCGTGCCAGCGTCTCGAACTTCTCCGACAGGGTGCGCACGCGGTCTACGACCCGGCCCAGCCGCGTGGAGGTCGAGAAGATGAGCGCGCCGCAGGCCGAAATGAGCACGGCCGGCGTGATCATCGCCGTGAGCACGGCCAGAGCGTTCTGTGGCGATTCGAGCCGGGCCAGCCAATCCATGCCTGGCAGTCTAGACCGAGAACGAGGACCCACGGCCATTACCAGGAACTGCGGCGAATGCGCCGACGGATAGAATGATCCGCATGAAAGCAATTCTCGCGCATCAATTCGGTGGCCCCGAGGTCCTCAAGTATGAAGACCTCGCCGACCCGGCACCCGCCGCGGGGCAAGTCCTGGTGCGACTGCACGCCGTGGGAGTCAATCCGTTTGACACCTACATGCTGACCGGCACGTACGCCATCACGCCGCCGCTGCCGTTCTCGCCCGGCGCCGATGGCGCCGGCGTGGTCGAGGCGACGGGGCCGGGCGTGACCGGCGTGCGCGTTGCCGACCGCGTCTACATCGGCGGCACGGCCAACCATGCCGCGTATGGCGCTTACCGGCAAGTGGTCTTGTGCGCGGCCGCCCAGGTCCATGCGCTGCCCGAGCGCGTGTCGTTTGCCGAAGGAGCCGCCGTGAACGTGCCGTGCCTGACCGCGCACTGCGCGCTTGAACGCAGCGCGCCCCGCGGTGGCGACGTCGTGCTCGTACACGGGGCCAGCGGTGCGGTCGGCTTGGCAGTGGTGCAACTGGCGCGCGCGGCTGGCCTTACGGTGATTGGCTCGGCTGGCACCGACGACGGCTTGCAGCTCGTGGCCGCCGAAGGCGCGCACCACACGGTGGACCATCGTGATCCGGGACACGTCGCGCGGATCCAATCGCTCACGAGCGGCCGCGGCCCCGACGTCGTCATCGAGATGCTGGCGAACGTGAATCTCGACCACGACCTCACGATGCTGGCGCCGCGTGGTCGCGTCGTCATCGTGGGCAACCGCGGACGCGTGGAAATCGACCCGCGAAAGATCATGGGCAAGCACGCCGTCGTGACGGGCTTCGCGTTCTGGGGCTTGACGGGGGAAGAACTGGCGGGCGCGCATGAAGCCGTGGGCGCCGCCCTGGCGTCGGGTTCGCTCCGGCCGGTGGTGGGAACCGAGCTGCCGCTCGCAGACGCCGCCGAGGCACACCGGCGCGTGATGGCGCCGGGTGCCCGAGGAAAAATCGTGCTGCTACCCGACTAGTCGCAGAAACGGCCTCTACAAAATGTAACGGTGACAGGCCCCGTTACATTTACTTGCCGGCCTTGCGGGCCAGTTCTTCGTCGATGATCGCCTCGAACACGGCGGCCGGCTGCGCGCCGGTCACGACGCGGCCGTTGATGTAGAGCGTGGGCGTGGACTGCACGCCCATCTGCGACCCCAGTTCGACGTCGGCCTGGACGTTGGCCGCGTGAATGCCCGAGTCCAGGCACTGGTCGAACTTCGCCTGGTCGAGACCCACGACGCCGGCGTACTTCCGCAAGTCGGCGATCTGCAACTGCTGCTGGTTCGAGAACAGCTGGTCGTGCAGCTCCCAGTACTTGCCCTGGTCGCCAGCACAGTGGGCGGCCTCGGCGGCTTTGGGCGCCTGGGCGTGGTTCTGCAACGGGAAGTCCTTGAAGACGAGGCGCACCTTGCCGGCGTACTTCTGCTCGAGCGCCTTGAGCGTGGGCGTGACGCGGCCGCAGAACGGGCACTGGTACTCCGAGAACTCCACAATCGTGATGGGCGCATCGGCCGGGCCGCGCGACGGGTCGTGACCTGCAATCGCCACGACGTAGCGCGGCGGGTCGAGTGACACCTTCACGGCCGGGCCGGACTTGCGCAGCTCGTCCACGAGAATCGCCAGGTTCTGCGCGTCTCGATTGCGCTCGATGAACTGCGTGATCGACCCGCGCAGCTGCTCCACGGTCTGCGTGCCGACACGGTCCTTGTTCTCGCCGTAGACTTTCTGGATCTCGGCGTCGGTCACCGTGCCGCGGCGCTTCGTCATTTCGGCCTCGAGATACTTCTCGGTGGGCACGCCGGCCTTCTTGGCGGCCTCCTCGATGAAGTAGCTGCCGATGAGCTGGTCGATGCTCTGACGACGGTGCTGGTAGAGCAGCTGCGTGACTCGGGCGCGCTCGGCGGGATCGTCCTCCTGCCACTTCGCCTCGACGTCTTTCAGCGTGAACTTCTTGTCGCCCACCGTCGCCACGACCTCGCCCTGGTCGGCGGTTGCGACGGTGATGGGCTGCGCGTTCTGGGCGGTCTGGGCGGTCTGCGCATTGGCGCATCCGGCGCCGCCGAGTGCCGCGGCCACGGTCAGCGCGCACCCGTACAACATCTTGGACATCGAGGCTCCTTTGCTGCCTAGCAGCTTACCTTGGCGGCGGTTTGCGCAGCGCGTCGGCGGTGTTCACCGTGAATCGCCGAAAATTCGTGTAGGTCGCAACGCCCATCAGCTCGTCGACGTCGTTTCTCGCGATGTAGTGCTCGTCCATCTGGCCAGGCACCCAGAACTGCAGCCCCGCGTCCTGGCGGTACGTCGTCGTCACCACGGCCCGCACGAGCGGGTCGGCGGCCGTCATGGACGTCTTCAACACGGCACCGGTCAACGGCTCCACCCACACCCGGCCCGTCACGGGCAGATCGCGGCCGCGGGTGGTCCTGATGAGCGTGGGCCGCGCGCGCTCGTGGTACTCGAGCACCCAGGCCGCGTGACCAGAAACCGTCTCGACGTTGGCGCGAGTGAACTCGAACCGCGTGCGGATGTCCGGATGCAGGAACATCAGCGCCAGCGTCGGGATGTTCACGGTGCGAGTCACCGTGCCCACGTTGTAACGCGTGCTGTCGGCCATGATGCGGGTCGCCTGGTCGACGCTGGTGGGACTCGGGGCAAGGAACAGCTTCGTGAGACGGTCGTCGCGGTCGACGACGGTGCTGCCGTTCACCTCGAAGACGTCGCGGAACGGCATCCAGCCGCCCCCGCCGCCAAGCCTGACCAGCAGGTAGTCCGACCGCAGCACCTGCCGCTTCCGTACGCCGCCACCGCTCGCGAACCCGCCCCCGGGGTTATTGCGCGTGAGGTTGCCAGCGACCGGGTTATTGTCTGGGCGCCGGATCTCCTGCACGTAGCGCTCTTCGGCCACGAGCAGCGACGAGCGCTCGACGTAGTCGGCCACGTAGGCCGCGGCGCGGCCCACCACCTGGTCGAGCGTTGGTTCGACCGCCGACTGGCCGCGTGCGAACCGGGCGGGAGCGCAGAAGAGGCACAGCCCAACGAGCAGCGCGCGGCGCGTCATCGCGCTGCCGTGCCGTTGCCGGATACGCCGTTGCCCGGCTCATAGCCGCGGCACGCCCGTACCGGCAACCGGGGGTACTTCGCATAGGCCGGGTCGGTCAAACCGCGGGTGCACATGGTGAAGGTCGACACGGTCGCCGCCACAGGACGGCTCCAGGCACACTGGCCACACAGACCTGCGTCCATCGGGCGCGACACGCCCCAATGGTACCGCACGGAGGTGGCGAACGACTCCAGCTGAGGACACCGCGCTCCCCTACCGGGGACAGGCTGCGGCGCCGCCGCGCGCGACGGGCTGCCATCTCGTGGCAGTTCTCTTGCTAGAATGCGTAAGCAATGAACGTAAGCCAGCGCCTCTTGTGTCTTGGGATTGGGCTGTATGCCGCGGTGGCCGTCGCCGCCTGCGGCAAGGACACCCCGACGTCTCCGACGACGACGACCACCACAACCACCACGCAGACTGCCGCTGCGGCGTCGGTGTCCGAGCAGTTCAGCGGCACCGTACCCGTGAGCGGGTCGCGATTCTACGCCTTCGAAGTCAGCGCCTTCGGCACCGTCACCGTGACGGTCGACCGCGTCGGCGGCGGCGGAGTGCCGCTCAGTGTCTGGGTGGGCTTGGGCCTCGGGATCCCGGAAGGCACTGACTGCGGCACGACCACCTCGCTCAACACACAGTCGGGCGCCGGGCCGCACATCAGTGCCACTCTGGCCGCTGGCACCTACTGCGCGCGCATCTACGACATCGGCAATCTGGGCGCGCCCGCACCCTTCGCCGTGACGATCGCCCACCCGTGATGCGGCTGATTCTCGCCCTTGGCCTCGCCGTCACGGTGGCCGGCTGCGGCGCCGACACGCCCGTCACGCCGACCTCGCCGTCAGTGCCCGCGACGTCCGTGAACAGCACGTCGCGCTTGTTCTCAGGCACCCTGACGGCCCGCGACGCGCAGTTCTATTCCTTCACACTGCCGCAGAATTCCGGCGTGTTCGTGACGCTGGCCAGCGTCACCACCACCGATGACCGGGACGCGACGGGCATCGCCCTCGGGCTCGGACTGGGCGTGCCGCGCGGCACCGAGTGCGTCATGAGCACCCGCGTGGTGACCACCTCGGCGCTGTCGCCGCAAATTCGCGAGTTCACCAACCAGGGCGTGCGCTGCGTGTCGGTGTTTGACCCGGGCACGTTGCGGGCCACGGTGCGCTACGCGGTGCGAATCGGGTACTACCGATGAGATGGCCCCTTCCGCCACCGGCCGGCTTCGTGCTGGCGTGCCTCATCGCCAGTGCCGGCTGTGGCGACAGCCCGACCTCGCCGACGACCAGCGCCGACACCAGCACCACGATTACGTCGCCGGTGCGACTGTCTTTCCCTGGCGTCGTCGGGCCGGGCGGCAGCGTGTCGCGATCCTTCTTTGCGCAGGTCCCGGGCACGGCCAAGGCGGTCGTGTCGGCCATCTCGCCGGCTACCCCGCTGACGATCGGTCTTGGCGTGCCCCGCGCCGACGGCACGGGATGCCTGCTCGCCTTCTCGTCCACCGCCACCGGTGGCGCCTCGGCTGAGGCGAGCGGCACGGTGGCGGTCGGCACGTTCTGCGTGCAGGTCTTCGCTCCGGCGCAGTCGGCAAACGCGGTGAACTTCACCGTGACGTTGGAACATCCCTAGTCGATCCGCCCTGCAAGACGCCGATTGCGCGGTGGAATGGCGCTTGCTACGCTCAGCATCATGATCCGTCAACTGTGCGTCTTCCTTGTGCTTGCAAGTTCCCTCACCCTGGCGGCCGGCCAGCAGCCGATCTTCCGCTCCTCGGTGCGCACGGTGCCGGTGTATGCCACGGCCACCGACAGCAGCGGGCGGCTCGTGCCCGACCTGACGCAGGACGACTTCGAGATCCTCGACAACGCCAAGCCGGTCGGCATCACGTCGTTCTCGAACGACCCGCAGCCCTTCACCGCGGTGGTGATGCTCGACACCAGCGCCAGCATGACCGAGCACCTCAAGCTGCTCAATCAGGCATCCGAGCAGTTCCTGATGCGACTGCTGCCGGTCGACCGCGCGCAGGTCGGTGCGTTCAACGACAAACTGCAGCTCTCAGGCAAGTTCACCAACAATCGCGACGAGCTCATCTCGGCGCTCGACGACCTGCAGTTTGGCAACTCCACGCGGCTCTGGGACGGGCTGGCCTTCGGCATGGACGCGCTGAAGAGCGTCGATGGCCGGAAGGTCGTCCTGCTGTTTACCGACGGTGACGACACGGCGAGCAAAGTGCGCTACGGCGAGATCCAGGCGCGCGCCCGTGACGAAGAGGTGATGGTCTACGGCATCGGTCTGGAAACCAATTTCTTCAATGGCCAGCGCCAAGTGCGCTCGAAGCCGGATCGCAACTTGCGGCGCATCGCGGAGGAAACCGGCGGCGGATCGTTCGAACTGCAAAAAACCGATCAACTGGCGCCAACGTTCACACGCGTGGCGCAGGAATTGCGCAGCCAGTATCTGCTGGCCTTCGCACCCGAGACACTCGACGGCAAGGTGCACAAGCTCGACGTGCGGGTGAAGCGTCCGGGCGTTACCGTGCGTGCCCGCAAGAGCTACTCGGCTGCGGCGGATGCGCCCACCGGCCCCGCTCCCCGCTGACCTTGTCGCCATGAGCCACACCGCCGCCCCGAAGCCTGGTGATCGCCCGTCGGGCAACATCCTCGCCACGCGGTCGCCCGCGGTGGGCCGCCACGGCATGATCGCCACCAGTCAGTCGCTGGCGTCAGCCGCCGGTCTCAGGGTGCTGCAGAGCGGGGGCAACGCCGTCGATGCCGCGGTGACTGCCGCGGGTGTGCTCGCCGTGGTGGAGCCGTCGATGAACGGCATCGGCGGCGACCTCTTCGCCATCGTCTACGACGCAACGACCAGGCAGGTCCATGCGCTCGACGCCAGTGGACGCGCCCCGGCGGCCGCGACGCCGGAAGAATTCATGCGGCGCGGCCTGCATGAGATGCCCGGCGACGGACCCCTGTCGGTGGACGTGCCTGGCGTGGTGAGCGGCTGGGACGCGCTGCTCACGCGCTACGGCACGATCTCGATGGCGCAAGCGCTGGCGCCGGCGATTGGCTACGCACGCGACGGCTTCCCCGTAGCTGAGCTGATGGCCGAAGAATGGCGCGAGGCCGTGACGAAGCTGTCGGCCGACGCGGCGGCAGCGGCCACGTTCCTGCCCCACGGCACGCCGCCCGCGATGGGCGAGATCTTCGCGAACCCACGGCTCGCGACGAGCCTCGAGCTGATCGCCAATCACGGCAAGCACGCGTTCTACACGGGGCCGATTGCTGAAGCTATTGCCGCCGACATGAAGGCCCGCAACGGCCTCATCACCGCGCAGGACCTGGCCGAGCACACGGTCGACTGGGTGAGCACAATCAGCACGAACTACCGCGGCTACGACGTGCACGAGCTGCCGCCCTCCACCCAGGGTTTCGTAGCGCTCGAGATGTTGAACATCCTCGAGGGCTTCGACATCGCGGCCATGGGCCACAACAGCGCCGACTACCTGCACGCCGTCAGCGAGGCCAAGAAGATCGCCTTTGCCGATCGCGGGGCGTATCTTGCCGACCGGGCCTTCGTGCCGAAGGGCGCCTTGGCCACGCTGCTGTCGAAGGACTACGCCGCGACCCGGCGCCAGGACATCGACATGCGGAAGGCCAGTGCCTACCGCTCTGGCATGCTGCCCGGCGGCGTGTCAGCGGCGCCGGACTTTGCCGGTCGCGATCGCGGCGACACGATCTACCTGACCACCGCCGACGGTCATGGCAACGTCGTGTCGTTCATCCAGTCGCTGTTCTCGAACTTTGGCGCGGGGTTCGTGGCGGGCGAGACGGGCATCACGCTGAGCAATCGCGGCTCGGGGTTCGTGCTCACGCCCGGACACCCCAACCAGATTGGCCCTCGCAAGCGTCCCCTGCACACGCTGGTGCCCGCCATGATCATGAAGGACGGCCGTCCGTGGGTCTCGTTTGGGGTCATGGGCGGCGACAACCAGGCGCAGGGCCACGCGCAAGTCGTGATGAACCTCGTGGACTTCGGCATGCACATCCAGGCGGCCGGCGAGGCCGCCCGCATGCGGCACATGGCCACGGAGCTCGCGCTCGAGGGCGGCATCGGCCCCGAAGTGCGTGCGGCGCTCGAAGCGCGCGGCCACAAGCTTCGCGACGGCCGCGCCCAGATGGGTGGCTACCAGGGCATCATGATCGACCCCACGACCGGTGTGCTCTTCGGCGGATCGGATTTTCGCAAGGACGGCCTGGCCATCGGCTGGTAATGCCGCGTCGCCTCGCTGCATGCTCCTACGGTACCGTCACCACGACCTCGTTTGATGCAGGGCCCGCCTGCCCGCACACATTCACGCCGCGCACCCGCGCGTAGTAGCGGCCGGGCGGCGCGGGACCACCAAGCGCCGTCACGCCGCCGACGTTCGACACGAGCAGGTTCGACTGGCCTGTCGCCGAACCAACCTCGAGCACGTAGGACGATGCGCTGCCCGCGGCGCCCCAGGCAAGCGACACAGTGCGTCCGCTCACCGACGACACGAACGTGCCCGGAGCCGTGGGCACGTTGCACCCAGACGGCACGTCGAGCACCACCTCATTCGACGAGGGGCCCGCGCCGCAGGTATTGCCGGCCCGCACGCGCAGATAGTAGCGGCCGGCCGGCGCTGGACCGGCAAGGCCGGCCGTCGGCGCGGCGACTGGCAAGGACCCCAGATTCGAGAGTCCAGCGCCGGACCCGACGTCGAGCATGTGCCCCAGGAGCGAGCCCGCTGGAGGCGTCCAGCCGATCTGCACGTTGTAGCCGCTGGCCGTGGCCCAGAGGCTGGTCGGCGCCCCTGGCGTGCACGCGGGCGGGGGCGGCGAGCCCCCGCCCTGCCACCCGAGCTGAATCACCTCGAAGTCGCTTGCGTTCAGGCCGCTGAACGCCGGATTCAGCACGCCGTTGTCCCACCGCGGATCGAAGGCACCGGAGATGTACATGTCCGATCCGTTGTCGGCCACGATGAGGCCGTGTGTCTTCATAGCGCGAAAGATCTTCTGCATCGCCGGGGTGAAGCCCGAGATGTCCTTCGACGCCTTGAGCCGCAACCGAGTGCCATTGGGCGGCGCGGCGACATTGCTGCCGGCGACGTGCGACGCCGGCCACACGTAGTAGCTGCTCGTGGCGCGCACGGTGACTCGCAACGCATGGGTGATCTCGCCTGCCCCGTACACTTCGTCGTACTTCACGAGGCCGGGCAGAATCGCGAGGCCGGCGGCATCGGCGGAGGTCCAGCCGTTAGGACGGCGGCCATTGGTCTGCAAGTCGAAGAAGGCCCCGGAGCCGGCCGTCCACTTGGTGCCGTCCCAGCCCAGATCGTAGAGTTCGTAGAGGCGCTTGTTGTCTTTGTCGACGATCAGCATGTGGCGATCGCCACCCGGCGCCTGATTCCCCGGTGCGCCGCCTTCGAGCCAATAGGGTTGCGTGATGGCCTGATCGGGAATCGGATAGAACGGCACGCCGACGCCATCGCTTTCGCCGGCGTAGTAGAACTGCACCTGCCGCTTGGGCTGGTTGCCAGCCACGACCACGAACGGGATGCCGTAGATCTCGTTTGGACCGACGATGCCGCCGAAGTCGGGATGCAGGCGCCGGGTGCCGCCGTTGTTGATGAAGGCAATGAGCGCCGCCGACTCCGGGGCGACTGGCGCCTGACTCACATCCTGGTTCCACCAGTTGTCCGCCGGGAAGAGCGCCGGCAGGGCGCCCCCGATGCTGGCGGGCGAGGACTGGGCCAGCAGCGTGACGCCCGTGGCGACGACCAGGGCGGCAGCGAGCAAGCGGACGGCGTGGGTGCGCATCGCCCCACTCAGTCGCAAAGATCTTGCCGCCCGCCAGACGCCCGGGTGCAGGTGATTTACCTGAGAAAATCCGCTGATCGTGCCAATCCTTGGGCCCCTCGGCCTGACCGAACTGACGGCCCGTGTCACGAATCGTGTCAGTGCCGCAAGCCGAGTGGCGCTACTCGGGCCAGGCCACCATGACGCGGTCGGCATCGGGCCACTCAACGCGCCAGCGGGCTTTCGGCCAGGTCAGCGCGATCCGAGGACGCGCCGACTCGGCGCCTTTGGCGTGCCAGCCGCCGACCCCGTGGGCGTCGCCGTCGCGCTCGTCTCCGTGCGGCTCGGGACGAAATTCGGCCAGCGCCGCAGCGAGGCGGCCATGCACCGTGGCGAGTTTGATCGGTCCCTTCGCGGCCGGCGCCTTGACCACGGCCGCGGAAACGGCAGCGGGCGTGTCCTGGGCAGTGGTGGCCGGAGCCGCCCCGTGCGCCGCCGTCCCCGGCGCGCCATGCGGCGCAGGCACGGTGCCATGCTCTGCGGCGGGAGCCGGCTTGGCCGCCATGTGCTGCGCGCCCGACACCACCGGCTTGGACTTCTCAGCCACCAGGGCCGGCGCTCCACTCTTGGGTCGACCGCCGGTGGCCTCGTAGCCGCCGGACGCCTTCGTGGCGGCGGCGTGGCGGTCTGGCGGCTCGGGGCGCAGAGCCGGTGGGTTCTCAGCGGGTGCTTTCGGCGGCATCGAGACCCGCGATACCGTGGGCCCCTTTCGTTTGGCCTCCGCAGGTTTCTGATCGCCGTCGTGGGTCTGGGCAGCCTGTGTCTCCTCGCCGCGTGCCGTTGGCGCGTGCGCGGTCGCGGCCGAGGGCGACGAGGCACCAGCCTTGGACGCCGGCTCGTGCGACTGCGCGACGGCGTGAGCGGCCACGCACAGCAGGGCCGCCGCAAGCCCGAATGTCCGCATGGCGCTACTTGTGGGCCGGCGCCGTCGTGGCGGTGGCGCCGACCGGATCGGAGAAGACCACGGCGCCGGTGTCGAGGTCGTGGTACGCGCCGACCACCTGCAGCCGGCCGGTGGTGGCGGCCTGGCGCAGAATCAGGCTACCCGCCATCGCGTCGTTGATCACTTGTTCCACATTGGCCAGGATCGCCGTCCGCAGTTCCTTCTGCTCGGCCGTCGAGCGCATCGTGCCGGCACGAATGGCCTTGGCCACGTACTCGAGGTTCGGCCCCTCGACCTGCGACGACTCGACCGCGGCCTTCACCACGTCGCACGATTCGTGGCCCATGACGACGAGCAGCGGGATGTGCAGGTACTCGCTGCCGTATTCGAGGGTGGCCATGACGGCCCTATCCACCACGGCACCAGCCGTGCGCACGACGAGCAAGTCGCCAAGCCCGGCGTTGAAGACAAACTCGGGTGGCACGCGGGCATCCGCGCACGACAGCACCATCGCCGACGGATGCTGGTCGCCGGTCAAGGCCTGGCGCGCCACGGCACCGGTGTTGACTGACGTCATCGTGCCCTTCACGTAGCGGTCGTTGCCGGCCTTGAGCCGGGCCAACGGGCTGACTGGCGCCGGGTCCGGGGCCGCGGCCAGTGGCGACAACGAGGCGAAGACCAGGCACGCTCCAGCCAGCAGCACTGGACGTGCGGTACGGCTCACCCAGAGGCGCAAGGTCGTCATGCTGATCGAATCGACCACCTCGGCTGCATTCTTGAATCATCGGGCCCACGTGCCGCCCGCTGCTACACCACGGCATGGTTTGGCGTGAGGGGACACGGCGCAGACTCACGCTATCATCCACACACACGCCAGTGATCACCGCCTATCCCGCGGTGGCGGAGGACACCTGTATGCGCCAGCGTCTGACTCTCGGAATCACCCTGAGCCTGTCGGCTCTCCTGTCGGCCGCCTGCGGAGGCCCATCACCGCAGGAGAAGACCGCCGCCGCGCTCACTGAAGCGGCCACGGCTGCCGCCAAGGCGGGCGCAGAAATCGCCAAGGCCGGCGAAGCCGCCGCCAACGCCGCGCAGCAAGCCGCTCCAGCCGGCGACCAGGCCGCCAAGGGCATGCAGGACTTCGCCAAGGCCATGCAGGGAATGGCGGCCGCCATGGGCGGAGCCAACGGCGGCAAGCCCGCCGACCCGGTGAGCTTCCGCGACCTGCAGACCGCGTTTCCCGACGTGTCTGGCTGGACTATGAACAAGCCCAAGGGCGAGCGCATGACGGCGCCGGTGGCGTTCTCGCAAACTGAGGTGCGCTACCAGAACGGCGACCAGGAAGTCGAGGTCAAGATCGTCGACTCGGCCTTCAACCAGCTCCTCGTGGCTCCGTGGGCGATGTTCCTGACGGCGGGCTACGAGAAGGAAACCGACGACGGCTACGAGAAGTCGACGACCGTGTCGGGAAACCCCGGCTTCGAGAAATGGAGCGACAAACGGAAAGAAGGCGAGGTCAATCTCGTGGTGGCGAAGCGCTTTCTGGTGTCGGTCGAGGGCAACCGGCTCACCGACGTCAAGCAACTGCACGACTTCGCCGCCAAGGTGGATTTCGGCAAGCTTACGGCGCTGGGCGCGGCGGCCCCAACCAAGTAGGGCGCTAGATTCGGAAGCCCGCACGCAGCGGATCGTCGGCGTCCACGAGAAACGTGTGTTCGCCGGTGATCCAGGCGCTGCCGCTGATCTCGGGCACGATCGCGGGATAGTCGCCCACGCGCAGGCGTGAGGCCACGTGTCCCGTGAAGCAGGTGCCAATCAGGCTCTCGTGCACGAACGTGCCGTCGCCCGCGCCCAGCACCCCCATCTCGTCGAGCACGGCCATCACGGCCGCCGTGCCGCTGCCGCACGGCGACCGGTCGACCTCCGCGTCGGCAAATACCGTGACGTTGCGCAGATGGGCGCCCTCCGTCTGCGCGGGCGCCGTGAAGATCGTGCCGTAGACGCCGGCGAGTCCCGGCTCGTTCGGATGCACGACCTTCATCACGCGCTCGACCTCGTGCGCAATCGCCATCCCCGTGCGCTTCAACTCCGGCAGCTTCGCGATATCGATCGACAGGCCCGCGGCTTCGGCGTCGACAATCGCGTAGAACGCGCCGCCAAACGCCACGTCGGCCGTGAACGCACGGCCGCCGACCTGTATCGGCACGCCGGCCGCCAGCACGAACGAGGGCACGTTGCGGAACGCCACTTCGTCGACCCGGGTGCGCCCGTCCACCGTGGACGTGCGCGCCACCGCCCGCACGGGCCCCGCCGGCACGTCGAGCACGAGTTCAACCGCGCCGCCCTCACGCACGGCACCGGCGTCCCACATCAGCCCGCGCTCCACGGCGATGGTCGTGACCGCAATCACGCCGTGACCGCACATTGTGCTCCAGCCCTCGTTGTGCATGAAGAGCACGCCCGCGTGAGCACCGGGCGAGACCGGTTCGGTCAGTAGCGCGCCGTACATGTCGGCATGGCCGCGGGGCTCCAACATGATCGACCGGCGCAGGTGGTCGAGGTGTTTGGTCGCCCAGGCACGCTTGGCCAGCATGGTGGCGCCCTCGGGCGCGGGCCAGCCGTCGACCACGAGCCGAAGAGGTTCACCGGCCGTGTGGGCGTCGATGGTGCGAATCTGGTGAATCATGGGCGATGGTGAGTCCTGAAACAGGAACGTGACGGGCGAACGACGGGATCCGCGCTATTCTGTCAGGCGTCTCGCCACGAGCGCCACTTGTGAGCACATCCATCCTGCCGCCCGCACCTGACTCGGCGACGCCGTCCCTGGCCGCCGAGGCCGAGGCCAAGCGCCTCCGGCGGCTCGAGCGCTCGCTCGACAGCCGTCAACTCGACGCCTGGGAGCGCTACCGGGGGCTGGTCGACGTGGTCGACGACTATCGCGAAGTGCTCGACAACGCCGATAAGAAGACCAGGTTCGCGCTCATCATCATGGGCTTGCTGAACGCCGTCAATTTCCTGTTGGTCGCACGGGCGGATATGTTCGGGCCGACCGGCGCCGGCCTGGGTCGTGGCCTGGCGGCCTACGCCGCGCTTTACGCGTTCCTGTCGTTGTTTTTCTTCAGTCAGGCCATCGAGGCCCTGCGGCCGCGGGGCGCGAAGTTCTTCAGCAACATCGACGGCTCGAGCGGCGGCGCCGGCACGCGCCGTCTCCGGTCGATGGCACACGTGGCGGTCGAGAACCCAGAGGCACTGTACGAGCTGTGGCAGGACGCGCAAGTCGGCCAGTTGTCGCGCGAAGTGGCCTATCAGGCGCAGGCGCTCGCACGGATCAACGTCGAGAAGTACCGGGCGCTCGAGCGCGTGTATCGTGGCCTGGTTGCGCTCACCGCGCTCACGGCCGTGCTCGTGACGGTGCTGGCCTGGAGGGGGTTCACCTCGTGATGCGAGTCTGGATTGCGGCGCTGTATGTCACGGCAACGGCTGGCCTGGCCCTGGCGCAGTCGGCGCCAGTGGCACCGATACACCTCACGCCGATGGTGTGGCCCTCCGCAACTCCGCCCGCCCCTCGAGTCGTGACCGCCCCGGCCTTGCTCGACGTCAAGGCCCAGCTGCTTCCGGCACCGAGATTGCGCGTGGCCAAGGGGTTCTCGATCGAACTCGAAGCCAAGGTGCAGGGCGACCTCAGCCGCTTCAATCCGGTGATCGACAAGGACGACGAGGACTTCGACTGGCGCCGCCGTCGCCTGGGCGTGAAGGGCGAGCTCTTTGGCCGCGTCGATTACGAGGTGGAGCGCGAGTTCGGTGACAAGGCCGACCCGTGGCGCGACGTCTACATCGACGTCAGGGCCGCCGACGTCTTCGCAGTGAAGGCCGGGCACTTCCGCGTGCCGTTCAGCCTCGACGGCCTCATGGGCTCGGCGGCGCACGACTTCGTGAACCGGTCGCTCGGCGCCAGCACCATCGCGCCCGGCCGCGACCTCGGCGTCATGGTGCACGGGCGCACCAAGGGCCGCGTCTTCACCTACGCGGTGGGCGTGTTTGACGGCGATGACGCCGCGGACAAGACAAGCGCGTTCTTCGACGACGACAAGGGCGCCGCCAGCCGCGGGCGCACGACCGGAGGCCGCATCACGGTGCAGCCCCTCGATGGCCTCGATCGCCTGCCGCGCGGGCTGCGAAACCTCGAGTTGGGCGCCAACGCCACATGGTCCTCGATGCCCGAAGGCCTCAATAGCTTCGTGGGACGGTCCGTGTACCGCCACCGCTTCTTCTCGCCGGTCTACGTCAAGGGCGACCGCGTGCGGGCCGGCGTCGACGCGGCCTTCCTGGCTGGTCCCGCCAGCGTGAAGGCCGAGTGGATGAGCGTCTGGGACGAACGGCTGGAACAGGGTCTTGGCGACAAGGATCTCCCGAGAGCCGTCGCGCGCGCCTGGTATGTGGCCGGCACGTGGCTCCTGACGGGTGAGACGAAGGACGGCGCGGTCAGACCGAAACGCCCGTTCCTGCAGAAGGGCATTGGCGCGCTCGAGGCAGCGGCACGCTACGAGCGCCTCGGCTTCGGCAGCGCCTCGACCGCTGGAGAACCGGCGTTCTCCAATCCGCGCGCGGCCAATCTGCTCGGCAACGACGACGACGTCGTCACCATCGGCCTCACCTGGTACTTGAACCGCTGGTTCAAGGTACAAGGCAACGCCATCCACGAGTCATTCGACGATGCCCAACGCGCGCCCATCACGGGCCGGGCAACCTACTGGAGCTACGTCGGCCGACTGCAATTCGTGTTGTAGAGAGCGCCACCATGATGCCCATCCTTCGTCTGTGTGCCTGCCTGGTCGTCGCGGCCGTGTGTGCCATCTCGCCGGCACTCGCGCAGACCGCCGACGACGTGTTCAACGCCGATGCGCTGAATGACCTGAAGCTCGTATTGCACTCATCAGACTGGCAGAAGCTGAAGGACAACTTCCGGGACAACACCTACTACCCCGCCGACCTCACGTGGGGCGGCATCACCGTGCGCAACGTCGGCATCCGGTCGCGGGGCCTGGGCAGTCGCAGTCCTATCAAGCCTGGGCTGCGCGTGGACTTCGACCGGTACTCATCGGGTCAGCGCTTGCTCGACCTGAAATCGCTCGTGCTCGACAACCTCGTGCAGGATCCCTCGATGATGAAAGAGGTGCTCAGCATGCGCCTCTTCTCGCGCTTGGGTCTGCCGGCCCCGCGTGAGGCGTTCGTGCGCCTCTACGTGAACAACACGCTCGTGGGGCTGTATGCGGTCGTGGAATCCATCGACAAGCGCTTCCTCCAGCGTGTCTTCAATCAGGACAACGGCAACCTCTTCGAGTACAACTACACGTTCGACTACAACTTCGAGCATCTGGGCAGCGACCTCGACCGCTACAAGACGCTCTTTGACGCGAAGACCAACGAGTCGCATTCGACCTTCGAGCTCTTCGATCCCATTGAGCGAATGGTGCGCACGGCCAACCAGGCCAGCGACGCTGCGTTTCCGGGCGCCATGGCCGAGTTTCTCGACCTGAACGCATTTGCGCGGCATGTGGCCGCCGAGAACTTCGTCGCCGAGAATGACGGCTGGCTCGGCTACGCCGGCATGAACAACTTCTACCTGTACCAGTTCGGTGACCGGCCGCAGTTCCAGGTGATCACCTGGGACAAGGACAACACCTTCCTGCAAGCTGATTTCGCGCTGTTCGAGCGCGCCGAGCGGAACGTGCTGGTGCGCCGCGCTCTGACGATCCCCACGGTGAAGCAGGCGTATCTCGATGGCCTCGCCGCCGCGGTCGACTCGGCCCGCGAAGGGCAGGAGGGCGACGACGCGGGCACGGGCTGGCTGGCCCGCGAGATCGAGCGCCTGTACGCCCTCATCGCCCCGGCCGCGCGCCAGGACACGAACAAGCCCTATTCGACGAGCGACGTCGAGACGGCCGTGGCGAGCCTGCGCGGGTTCGCCCGCGCGCGTCCGGCCTTCGTCACGTGTGCCGTGGCCAACGAGTCGCGCACACCGGTCGCCTGTCAGTGACGTCGGGCGTCAGCGCCGGCGGGCGGGCGACGCAAGGCGAGTGAAGTAGGCGTCGAGCCGCTTCACTGCTGCAGCGTCGGTCACGAGCAGGCTGAGTTCGCGCCGAAGCCCCAGGCTCGTGGCCGAGAGCGCCAGGCTGCCGACCAGAGCCACGCGGGCGTCCACGATCGTAATCTTGCCGTGCGCCGTTCGCCCGTCGAGCACGCGCTGCCCGAGGTGTTCGACCGCAACGCCCTCACGTGCCTTGTCAGCCAGCAGCCGGCGCACACGCGGGTCGTCGTACTTGTGGTCGATGATCCGGATGCGCTCGCGGGCCCCCGCCAAGAGCGACCGAACCGTGGCGCTGGCCCATTCCGGACCCACCACCAGACGCGAGCGCGTCCCGGCCGACACCGGCAGGGCGCGCCTGGCCAGATCGGCGTCGAACAGCCGCCACGCATCGGTGACCGCAGCCGGATCGTGAGTCACGACCGCGAAATCGCACGTGTCGTTGAAGCACTTGCGAGTCAGGTTGAACGACGCCACGAGCAGAGGTCCCTGGTCGGCGACGATGTACTTGGCGTGATGTTTGGTCGCGCGGGCGCCGTGGCGGGCCACCTGCGCGCCGATGCGCACCAACCGCTGTTCCAGCCGGTCGAGCCGCCGCTTCCAGCCGCTTGCACGGCGCGTGAGCAGCACGTCCACTTCCACGCCGCGGTCGACCGCCGCCGCCACTTCGTCGAGCACCTCGGCGTCGTTGCAACGAAAGATGGTGAGCCCGAGTCGCCGGCGCGCGCCGCGAATGACGCGCAGCACGGCGGCCCGGCGTTCGGCCGGCTCGATGACCACCTGGTCGAGTCTCACGAGCGCTTCGGCGTCTCCCACGACACCGAGGCAAGTCCGTGCGTGCCGCCCGCCACGAGCGCCTCGGTGACCTCATCGATCGAGACATGCGGCGGCAACGTGGTGCGATAGGTCATCTCGGCCTCGTCGCCTTGGGTGAACTCGCGCGGCTCCCAGGTGAGCCCGTGCGTGGCAAACACGCTCACCACGTGCGCCAGCGGGAACTCGCGGCCTTTGGCGGTCATCTCCACGTCCATCACCCGCGGCTTCTCCACCACGATGACATCCAGTATGACGATCGACACGGCCAGAAACAGGCCGCCGAGCGCGGCAATCGGCAGCGCGCCGATGCCGCAGGCCATGCCGAGGCCCATCAGCAGGAAGAGCACCGTAACGTCCTTCGGGTCCTCCACCGAAGTTCGAAAACGGATGATGCCCGCGGCGCCGGCAATGCCGAAGGCCCGCGCCAGCGAGCTGCCGATGATGATCATGATGAGGGCGCCGGACACGGCCAGCAGCACCTGTGCCTGCTCCATCGAGCGGTTGAGCGGACGGTCTTTCTGATGCAGCTTCTGCACGTGCGTCACGAACAGCGAGATCACGGCGGCCGACACCAGCTGCACGAGTTCCGACCAGGGATAGCCCCAGGGCAGCCCCAGGTGGGGTTCCGAGCCGGCACCAAGCCCGGCACCGCCGCCCGTAACCGCTCCACCCGCCTCCGTCATCGGCCACGCAAGGCCAATGGCCGCAATGGCAAGGCACGCGACTCCGCCGGCGACCAGGCTCAAAATGTCGCGCCACGCGACGGGCCGATGCTTGGCCTCGACAATGGAATCGTAGATGCTCAACACCGAATCGAGACGCGCCAGCTTGATGAGCGCGACGGCGTGGGCCGTGGGACGAGCCACCCCGAAGGTGCCGCCCACCCGGCCAGCGCTCGTGTGTGCACGCACGAGCGCGCGAATGCCCGCGCTGTCCATGGCGGTGACGGCGTTCAGGTCGACGATGAGGTGGCGGTATCCCTGGCCGAGCAGCCGCTTGACCGAGGCTTCGAAGTCCTCGGCCGCATCTCCAGCCACGAGCGGCTGGCGCGGCGTGAGTACCAGGTGACCGCCCGCAACTTGCTCGGGAACGGCCATCAGGCTACGCTGGAATCAACGAGGGGACCGTAGCACAGTGGCAGTGAAAATCAAATGGGTCCTGATCGTGCTGGCGGCGGTCGCCTCGTCGTGCGGCGGAGACTCGCCCACCCGACCCACGCCTTCCTCCGAGGGGCCGCCGCCAAGCGCGGCGCCGGTCACGATTCTGGCCGCTGGCGACATCGCGCGGTGTAGCCTGCCCGGAGCGGAGCTGACCGCTCGCCTGCTCGACCAGTTGCCGGGCATCGTGCTGGCACTGGGCGATCTCGCCTATCAGAACGGCACGTTCCGAGAGTTTGCCGACTGCTACGCACCCACGTGGGGACGCCATCGCGACCGCACTCGACCCACGCCCGGCAATCACGACTACGACACGCCCGGCGCGGCGCCCTACTTCGCGTATTTCGAAGATCTGGCGGGTCCGTCGGGCGACGGATTCTATTCGTTCGTTGCCGGCAGCTGGCGCATCATCTCGCTGAATTCCAATGTGCCGATGGGGCCAGGGTCGCCGCAACATGCCTGGCTGCAGCGCGAGTTGCAGCAACCGGCGCGATGCACGCTGGCCTACTGGCACTACCCGCTCATGAGTTCGGGACCCAACGGCGACAACCCCGGCACCAAGCCCCTGTGGGATCTGCTCTATGCCGCCGGCGCCGAAGTGGTGCTCGCGGGGCACGATCACATCTACGAGCGCTATGTGCCCCAGAGTCCCGACGGCCAGCTCGATCGCGACCGCGGCATTCGGCAGTTCATCGTGGGCTCGGGGGGCGCCGAATTGACCGGGATCGTGTCGCGGCGTCCCAACAGCGCGGCCACACATGTGGGCTGGGGCGTGTTGAAGCTGGTGCTCGGCGACAACCGGTACGAGTGGCAGTTCATGCCGGTTGCAGGGGCGGCGTTCAGCGATGTCGGCTTCGACGTGTGCCACTGACGCTCGAACGGTCGCGACGTTTGTCGAGCGCCACGATTGCCGCGGCACGCGCGGCCGCCACAGATGGCGTGGCGGCCAACCTGGCTGGCGGCACCCATCACGCGTTCTCTGACCGCGGCGAAGGCCACTGCGTGTTCAACGACGTCGCCATGGCCGCGACGGTGACGCAGCGCGACGCGCTGCCAGCGTCTCGCGGCCGTGGACTGCGACGGGCACCAGGGCAACGGCACGGCGGCGATCGTTCGCGACGACCCGTTGGTGTTCACTTGCGTACCCTGGTGGCTGCGCCCATTCCCGGTCTGACTGTGCGACCATGCGGGCATGTCGCAGCGCTTCCGCCTCCTGACTGAGGCTCACGTCCGTTCGCTCCTGCCCCTGAACGACCTCGTGGCCGCCATGGAGACGGCACTCGCGCGCTTCTCTGGCGGCGACGTGCTGCAGCCAGTGCGCAGCGTGCTCATGGTGGGCCCGCAGCAGGCGTACTTCGGGCTGATGCCAGCGTACGTCGCCGATCCGCCGCAGCTAGGCGCCAAGCTCGTCACGGTGTTTGGCGGCAACGCGGCCAAGGGCCTGCCGTCGCACCTGGCGACGATCCTGCTGCTCGACCCCGACACCGGCAGCCTCATCGCGATCATGGACGGTCGCTATATCACGGAGGCCCGTACCGCCGCGGTGTCGGCCGTGTCCGCACGTTACCTGGCGGCCACCGACGCCTCGTCGCTCGCGATCATCGGCTCGGGCGTACAGGCGCGCAGTCACCTCGAGGCGCTGGCGCTCGTGCGACCGCTCGCCGACGTGCGCGTGTGGAGCCCTCAGGCCCGCAGCCGCGAGCGGTTCGTGAGCGACATGCAGGGCCACGCCGGAGGGGCGCTGCGGGCGGTGTCGACGGCGGAGGAGGCGGTGCTCGGCGCGGCCATCGTGGTGCTGGTGACGGCCTCGCCAACCCCGGCGATCGAGGACGCGTGGGTGGCACCGGGCGCCCACGTGATTTCCGTTGGCGCGTGCCGGCCGGATCACCGGGAGATGCCCGCTGACCTGGTGACACGCGGACGCCTGGTCGTCGACTCGCGCGCGGCGGCGCTCGTCGAATCCGGCGACGTCGTGCAGGGCATCACCGAGGGCCGCTTCACTGCGGCGCACCTCGCGGGCGAACTCGGCGAGGTGGTACTCGGCCGTGTGGTGGGCCGGAGGTCGACCGATGAGGTGACGATCTTCAAGTCGCTCGGTATGGCAGTGGAAGACGTGGCCGCAGCCGACCTCGTCTATCGGCGGGCCGTCGAGACGGGCGCCGGTACCGAGTTGACGCTGTAGGGCCGCGAGACTGAACCTCAGCCCGGGCGCCGTCGTCTTGTCAGTCAGCGCGCATGAGCACACAGAAGCGGCGATGGCTACCGATCGTGGCGGGCGGGGCGGGGCTGATCGTGATGCTCGGCATCGTGGCTGCCGGCGTGTCGTTCGTGTGGCTCCGCGAGCACACGACCATTGCGCGCGACGTCTCGAGTGCGCGCGCCGACGACGCCTTCGGCCGGGTCGCACGACGCTTCGCTGATGCGCGCGCCGCCATTGAAATCGGCGGCGACGGCCGGCCCCGCCCAGCGCCAGGCGCGACCCGCAGGAACAGGGGCGAGGTCACGACCCTTCGCGTGCTCGCATGGGACGCCCGGGAACACGCGCTGGCTGACGTCACCTTGCCGCTGTGGCTCGTCCGGCTGAAGTCGGGCCCGATTGAACTGGGCGGCTACGTCGCTGGCATGGCCGACCACGGCGTGCGGCTCACGGTGGAAGAAATCGAGCGCATGGGGCCTGGGGTGATCCTCGACTACGCCTTGCCCTCGGGAAACCGGGTCCTCCTGTCGGCACAGTAGCGTCTTCTCAGACGACGGCTCGATCGGCGCACTCGACGCCACTCAGCCACAAGACAATTGTCGAAGAAGCTCGGCTAGAGATTGAGAAACCGCTGCATACGGCTGAGGAGGCTGGTGTGGGCTGGGATGTTCGTCTGAGCCTCGTCGGCCGCCGCCCTGGCCTCGGCGAGCCCTGCGCGGCGCGCCGACACGACGTCGCTGACCTGCTCCACGAAACCGGGGCGCCGCACCGCCAGTTCGCGAAAGCGCTCCGCCGTGATCTCGAGCAGCACGGCGTCGCCAGAGGCCGTCACCGTGGCAGATCGAGGCTCGCCCGTGAGCATCGACATCTCACCAAAGAACCCGCCCTGCGGGATGACCGCCACGTCCTGTCCCGACGACTCCAGCGACACCCGCGCCCCGCCGTCGAGCACGACGAACATCGATTGCCCCGGCTCGCTCTGGAGCACGATACGCTCGCCCGCGCCGTAGAGGTGTTCCTGGCAGCCTTCGGCCAACCGCACCCATTCGACGTCGTCGAGCCCGGCGAAGAGATCGATCTGCGCGAGCCGTGCCGCCAAGGCCTGGATTCGTGCCGGCGGACGGGTGCGCACTTCGTCGCGGGTGAATTCCACCTGCATCGGATACGGAATCTCGATGCCGTGGCGCTTGAAGGTGTACCAGATATTGGACCGGACCTGGTCGCGCGCGGCGGCGTCGCGCGCGTAGTCGTCGACCCAGAACCGCAGACGGTAGTTCACCGACGACGATGCGAAGTCCTCGATCACGACGTCGGCTTCGGGCACGCGCAGCACCAGCGAGGCGTTGTCGAGCGCCTCGTGCAACGCCCGCTTCACGACGTTGGGCGCCACGTCGTAACTGGCACCCACGATCACCTCGAGTCGCGAGGGCACAGTCGGCTCGGAGTAGTTCAGGATCGGGTCCTTCGACATCACGCTGTTGGGCACGATGACGAACTGGCCGGCCTTGGTGAGCAGCTTCGTGGCGCGCCACGTCACCTCTTGCACCTTGCCCTCGAACTCGCCAACCCGCACCCAGTGGCCGACGCGGAACGGCTTCTCGACCTGAATCGCCAGCCCCGCAAACAGGTTGCCGAGGGTGTCCTGCAGCGCAAAGCCTACGACCACCGCGCCGACGGCCGAGGTCGTCAGCAGCTTCTCATCGAGCAGCACGGTGGCCGCCAGCACAAAGAGCGCGATGACCGTCACGTCCTGCACGATCGCCGGCACGCGTTCCGACACCCGGTCTAGCCGCCACGGGTTGAAGAGCAAGGCCACCGCACTCACGATGCCCGCCGCAGTGAGCAGCAGACGGGCAAGACCGCCGACGACCAACGGATCGCCGGCGCCCTGCAGCAGCGCCGTGTCGAGGCCAAGCGCACCGAGCAGCAGCACGGCCGCAAAGCTGAGCCGGCCGCGTATGTAGCGGCCGCGCACGGCCGCGAGCGCCGCGAGCACGGCACCCAGGGCGATGAAGGTGGCGACAGGAAGCTGCATGACCGCCAGGCGCTACTTCAGCCCGCCGGCCTTCTTGAATGCCGTCAGGTCGGCAGCCGTGACGATCACGGCCACCAGGGCGGGATTCGCTCCGCCCTTGGCGAGCCGGTCTTCGCTGCCGGCGCCTCGCGAGGCGCCCGAGCCAGTGATCTGCGCCGACTTCTGCTCGCCGCCGCTTGGGCGCAACCGGCCAGCCAGACCGCCGAGGCTCTTCTTCTTCGGTTCTTCTTCGGTCTTCTTGGGCGCCGGGCCCGCCGCGCCAGACGAGCCGGCTTCGATCGTGGCGATCTGGGCGGCAGCGACCGGCTTGAACGTGATGGTGGACGTGTAGCGCGGCTCGACGGTCGCCGTCGACGACAGCTTCGCAGACGCGATCTGCTTGGTCATCTTCTCCACGCGCTCCTTGGCCTCGGGGTGCGAGGCGAAGAGGCCGTTCTTCGTCGGCGCGGCGTCCTTGTTGCGCGCCATCAGCATGTCCAGGAAGCCGTTCAGGCCCTGGGGCGCATACCCCACGGTGTTGGCCAGCGCGATGCCCTTCTCGTCGCTCTCGAGTTCTTCGCCCCGGCCGAAGCCGCCTTCGACGACTTCGTAGGCTCTGTCGGCCAGCTTGCCCATGAGCGCGTTGTTTCCGGCCAGCGTCTCGTCGGCGCCCATCTGTACGAGCTTGCCCTTCTGGATGGCGCGGATGGTGTGCTTCTCGGTGACGTGGATGATCTCGTGGCTTAGCACGCCGGCCAGCTCCGACTCATTCTTCAAGTTTGCGAGCGCGCCCTTCGTGATGTGAATGTAACCTCCCGGCGCGGCAAACGCGTTCACCGCGTCGGTGTCGAGTACGATGAACTTCCACGTCAACCCGGATTTCGCGCTCACCTGCGCCAACGCGGTGCCGACCAGCGTAACGTAGCGATGCGCCGCCGGATTCTGCACCACGCCGTAGCGGGTCCGGATGCGCTGGCTCACCTGCGCGCCGAGTTGCGCCTCTTCGGCGTCGGTCATCTCGACGTCCTTGAACTGCTGCGCTTTCTTCAGCGCCCCGCCAAGTTTTCCGATCTGCTCGGCGCGAGCCGGCGCGGCGGCCAGTGCCAGGGTTGCCCCGAGTGCGAAGGTCACGATTGCCCGTCGATGCATACAAACACTCCGTCTCATGCGTCCGTGCGTACTTCAAACACCGCTACCGCCTTGGTCTTGCCCTTGACCATCACATCACCCAGGGGCCGGATGTCGTAGGTGCCCCTCAACTGCCGCCGGGTCGATTCGGAAATGAGGATCCTCGTGCCGAAGTCCTTGTTGAGCGATTCGAGCCGGGCCCCGAGGTTCACGTTGTCACCGATCACGGTGTAGCTCATGATCGTATCGGACCCAATGTTGCCTGCAATCATCTCACCGGTGTTGATACCGATGCCGATGTCCAATTCGGTCCGCCCTTCGACCGCCCAGACCCGGTTCAGCTGCCTCAGTTGCCGCACCATGTTGAGGGCGGTCTGCACCGCGTGATCGGCATGGTCGGGGTCGTCGAGCGGGGCGCCGTAGAGGGCCATCACCATGTCGCCGACGAACTTGTCGATTGTGCCTCGGTGGTCGAACACCACGTCGACCATGCGCGTGAAGTACTGGTTGAGCTGACGCACCAGGTCCTCGGCCTCGCCGCTCTCGGAGAGCGTCGTGAAGCCGCGCATGTCCGAGAACAGCACGGTCATCTCGCGGCGCTGGCCTCCGAGCACCGCCTCAGACGGACTCGCCAGTAACTGCTGAAAGACATCCTTGGACACATAGCGGGAAAACAGGCGCTTCACCCTCCGCTTCTCGCGGCCCTCGACGAAATACATCCAGGCCAGGTCGGCCAGGAACGCGAGCAGGCACGCGAACACGGGCACGACGAGCGGCAGCCACTCTCCGAGCGCCAGGGCCCGGGTGGCGTACCACGCCACGCCAGCCGAGACCGCCAACGTGGCCGCAGCGGTCACCCACGGGGCCGCCAGGGCGCCGGCGGCGCCGACCGCGAGGGCGGGCACGAGCGTCAGGACCGCCGCACGCCACGGGGCGGCCGGCGCAATCGCCCGACCGCTGAGCAGCCCGTCGATCACGTTGGCGTGCACCTCGGCACCCGGCATGCGGCCTTCGCCAAGGGGTGTGGTGAAGAGATCCTTGAGTCCCTCGGCCGTCACACCGACCACCACGATCTGGTCCTTGAAGACGGCGGGATCAAGATGCGGCGTCTCGCCGGCCAGCAGCTGCTGCTCGGCCAGGAAGAGATCCTGGAACGAGTAGCTCGCGTAGGTCGGCGTGTGGTCGGCCCGCATCGTGGGGCCGCGAAACGGCACGAGCGGCCGCCACACCGACTGCGCTGGTCCGTAGTAGTCGGGCACCATCTGCTCGATCCACGGCACCCGGGCATTGCCCAGCCGGAGCGCGGCGCGCGATGCCGACACCCGGTCTGGCGTCGTGCCCGTGGCGACGAGCGCCGCCGCCAATGGCAGCGACGGCACGACCAGGTCGCCCACGGCCACAAACGGCACCGAGCGGCGCAGCGGGCCATCGAGGTCGTAGGCCATGCGCGCGTGGCCGATACCGCGCGCGGCCTTGGCGAGCGCAGGAAAGGGCGGCACGAGCAGCGGACGCCGCTCCGCAAAACCCTGCACCGGCCAGCGGACCGACAACGCCGCGATGCCGTCGAGCGCCGGCGCAGCCTCGGCATTGGCCTGGACCGTCGGCTCGCTCGACGCCTCCGCCACGAGGATTACGTTGCCGGCATCGCGCACCGCATCGACCAGCGCCTGATCCGACTCGGCGCCGGTCCACGTCGTGCCGCCGATCTCGGTCGTGGCCTTGTCACCTTCCGAGAACAGCACGTCGTAGACCACGAGCCTGGCGCCGCCGCGCTTCAGAAAATTGACCAGCACCGCATGCACCATCCGGGGCCAGGGCCAGCGCCCGACGAGGGATTCGAGCTGTCGGATCGAATGGTCGTCGATGAGCACCATCGCGATCCGCGGCGACGCGCCCGCGCCGGTCGCCACCGCGCGCATGCGGGCGTCGTAGGTCTTGAGCTCGAGCGTCTGCACGAGGCCAATGCGGCCCAGGGCGCTTGCAAGCAGAGCCGAGGTGAGCGCAAAGCCCAGCGCAACCAACCAACGGGTCATGGCCGGTGAGGGTGTCAGGGAATCGCGTGGCCGTCAACCGGCGCCAGTATGATCGGGTCGGTATGCACGTCACGGCGCGATTCCAGCCCGCTCCGCCGCCGCTTGCGGCGTATCGTACGCACGTCGCCTTTCAGACTGCGGCGGTTCTGCCGATCGACCGTACTTGGCGTGGCGAGGCCGCGCCGGCTGACCTCGAGACCAGCGCAAGGACGTGGTGGTCGGCAGACCACCTCTGGTTCGCGTTCGAGTGCCGCTTCACGGAACTCGACGCCGACGTTGACTACAACCCGGCTAGCGAACGGGTGGCTCTCTGGGAACGCGACGTCTGCGAGGCGTTCGTCCGATCGCCGGACGAACCGCGATTCGACAGCTACAAGGAGTTCGAGGTCGCGCCGACGGGCCAGTGGTGTGACCTGGCGATTCACCGCCCGCGGATCGACGTCGATTGGCGATGGCAAAGCGGCATGGCCACCGCCGCTGAAGTCGACCACGACGCCGGCGTGTGGCGCGCCGTGATGCGGATTCCGTTTGCGGCGTTCGGCGCGGCGCCCAAGGCTGGCGACGGCTGGCACCTGAACCTGTTCCGCATCAGCCGCCTGCACGGCGAGCGCCAATATCTGGCCTACGCGCCGACCGGTACTGACACGCCCGACTTCCACGTGCCCGAGCGTTTCGTGCCGCTGGTGTTCGCCCGCTGACGCGCGCCGCCACGGCCCGGGTGCAATGAGCCACTGCGTGTTTGGGTGAAAGCGAGGGGGTTGGTACCGGTACGGGGATTCGAACCCCGGTTACATGGCTGAGAACCACGACCTGGTGGTCAGGTGACGACCGCTGGTGGCGGTTTTCCTAAGAGATTCGCGTTGACGCTCCGTCCGAGTGGGTCCCAGGAGGGTGCTTTCCGGCGCAAAGTTTCAAGTTTCTTTCAAGCGACTTCGGCGCTCTGCCAAACGCCCGGGCTCGTGACTGCGGCCGCCCCTTCTATAGCCCCGTGGCTAAGACCATTGCCGGGAGATCCACAGGGGCCAGGCGTGAGTGCCGCCCGCCGCCGCGGAACGCTTGCGGCGACGAGGGCGGCCCCAGCTTGCACAACCGACTCGGGGCGGCTGCCCGGTCTCAAGCACTGGGCAGAGCCATTGTCGAATACTCCAACACACTATCCAAGCAGCACTGGCGCTCTGCCTCAAGCGGACACGTGTTCGGAGATTGGCTAGCTTTGACGCCGCATCTGCAGTGTCCACCTACCAGCTCGGGACTCCTCCGGGCCCGTTGCTCATTGCTGCGCCTCCCACTGGACATGCACCAGGAGCCCATCAAGCACCCTCTGAATGCTCCAGAGATCTAGCGGCCCGCGGCGGCCCGCCTCTCGCACCGTCTTCGTGGCCCCTCCCACATAACTTACGGTGATACTAACTACTTCCAAGTCTCTCGAAGCTCCGGAATAGTCAGCGTCAAGTCGTTCAAATGCCGTATGGTCCAAAATCTGGCCAAGGCTCGCAAATTCTGCCAACGAGATCGTGCCACGGTGCTCGCCGATCCGGTCGACATCCTTCTCCCCGCGATACACAACGCTCCCATCTCGGCGGTAAAGCACGCCGTATGCCGGGCATCGCCCAAAGCATCCCTCTCGTTTCATCTCAACTGCTGCATACCGAGATCTTTCGAGGTCAGACGAGACACCCCAGCGCTGCTGCGCTGGCACCGGATACACTTCGGGCTGCCTACATCCCGTGAAGAAAGTCGCCGCCATCACCACGCAGACTAAGATCTGTAAAGGCAAGGCTTGCCACCTCGGCAAAGAGAACGCCCCCTGCGCCAAGCCGCAAAGCAAAGCCGCCTTGGCCCGCAGAATTTCCACGCGCCGATGTGTCGCCGAAAAGCGACTGCTGATCAGCCGTTGCCTGCGGTTACTTAACGACATCTTTCGTTAGATCTTTTAGGCACATCTCAATGCCGACCTTGCCTAATGGCCAGCGCAGGGCGGCGGCCACCTAATGCCTTCAAGGGTACTGCATCAGAACAACGCCATCAGGCCGAATGACCGCTATCTTGCCACTACTTAAAACTCTCAAGCCCGCTCCAAAGTTATTTACACTTCCCGTGAACGTCTGCCAGGCGACCTGCGGATTTGAGGGGAATAGCGACAGCGTAAGGTTGCCGTTGTTCTGCATCGTCATGAACGCAGGAGGACCCGAAGTGCCTGTTGACCCGAGTAGCACGCCACCCGCGGTGTAGAGATTGAAGCTTCCAGATGACGTTAACGTAGCGTAGTAGGCACTGTTGGAAGATACAAGAGACCATCCCGCAGGCAGGTTCTGTCCGGAGGATAGCGTGTCGGTCGCGTAGTAACTTCCGACGATTAGGGTCACGGGCTGAGTCCAAGCATATTCCTGAGCCGTGTCATACATTGCGGCTTTGATCGAATAGTTTCCAGCCGGGGCGTTGGAGTAGGACAGATTTAGGTTTGGTGCCCACGTGGTTGCCGCATAAGCGCCGTTCAGAAACCAATCCACTCTGTAAACTGTGCCGTCGACGTCAGCCGCGTCGATCTTAATCTGGCCACTAGACCCTGTCGCCACAACTGTGTTGCTTAGGGGAGCCATGATGTGGCCAATTGGCAGAATGTTCCATGAGGGTGAGCGACGCAGTTCAAGGTCTAAGTTGCAGCAGCCCGATCCGTCGTTCCGGCCTTCAGAGCCAGATTTCGTACACTTTTGAACAGCCGGAGCGCCGGGTCCCACGAAAGTGTCCGCTTCTTCCCCGCGCTGTCGATCGCACGCGTTTGGAGACCAATCTGCGTTCAGCCCTGACGCATTGATGGACGCGCCCATGACGGTGTCAGTCCATGACGCGCCCTGCACGTCATCAAGACCAAAGCCGTGTCCCATCTCATGCATCGCTACTGATTGCCACTGATCACAGGATGTCAAGTCGTCCCAAGCACCGTGCAGAAGGATTTCTCCGTTCGTAAAGTGCTCAGAACTATTCTCTGCCGTCGGAATAAACTGAGCGTAGGCACCGTTCTGAGGCTGAGGTGCATCCTTAATTACTAGGTTGGCCACGCCGAGGTCAGGCGCCGCTGTGACGGTCACGCCATTGACATTGGCCCACTTCTTGAGCCCTGTTTCCATACACAGTTGCTGCCACGCTGGAACACCAACGAATGAATATCGCACTTGGTGACCTTGCGCCCACCCGCGGCTATAGATTCCGGCGAGAATACAGGCCAAGGCAACAACGGGACCCGCCAGTAGAAACAGCAATGCCAAACGCATGGAACGAATCATGTCAGGCTCCCTTGGCTATTTCACCGGTGACAGATGTCGCGCCGCAGCCACGGCATCTCGAACATGCAACTTCTGGGCGGCCTTGTCGCGCGCGGACAGCTCCATACTTCGGACTTCATCGAAGTCCACCTCAAATGCTGTGCCCGGACCGGCTTGCCACTCTCCGTTCTTACCGATGCTCAAGAACGCCAGATATTGAGTGCCAACTTGGAATGGGACAGCCCAGCTGCGCCGGGCCGTTATTCGCGTGCGTCCAACTTGAACGTCCCCGCCAGACTCATATAGCGAAATGTCGTTACCTGTCTGAGTCAAGCCGCCCTTGTCCAGTTTGAGGCTCTCAACCACGTTCGCGGATATTACTGACTCAACCCAATCGCGATCTTGCGTTAGGGCGCCCGCTTTTCGATTCACTGAGATGATGGCAACAGCGTCTGAATTTCTCGTCAAGAACTCCCATGAACTCATGCCTTCAGGCGGACTCGCTCGAAGCGGGCTTGCGCCCTTCTGTATAAGGGTCAGCTCTTGAATGCCGTTGGAGATTCGAGCCGTAACATCGGCGCCTTTCCTATAGGGAACAACCGAGCTCGCCTGGCCCCTTGCAGGAACCGAGGGCCTCTCACGAGGCCCCGCGAAAAGGTCCGGCGGCCCGTTCTGCTGCCGTGCTAGCGGGGCGCCACTCAGCCATACCGTCGCGGCTGCAGCAATGATGACTCCGGCGGATGGCCAGATAGGGCTGTGTCGGTTCATCTTGATTCCCTCTCCATCAACAGCAAAAGGACGGTGTCGCTCCTAGTTGCGAGTTACCCACGGCCGAGCAAGTTTCAGTGGCTTATACCATGAACACTGTTAACTGAAGCGAGCGCGTGCTCAGCAGGCAGAACATTGTGTGCAATCCTTCGATGGAGTGCCATCGTGATGACGCTCTGATTGAGTCGACACCCAACGCGGCATCCGGTGGGAGGCCGTGATAGAGCAGCAATTGACTTGCGACCGACGCACCGACAGCCCGCCGCTTGAGGAGTGTAACCGGTCGAAGGCGAGAGGCTTCAGTACCGTCGGTCTACGGACAGCGGAGCCATTCGCCGTCGAGCGCTAGCAACTGTCGAATGGCGCAGGTGTGCGGTTCCGGCGGCCCTGGTGGACGAGTGCGCTGCGATGCCCTGGCCGCCGCGGAGCCGGGACTGACGTCTGCAGGCGAGGCCGACATGTACTTTGCCAGTGGGCGCGTCAGGTTGCAGCCAGGCGTCGCGTGCTAGAGGCCACCGGTGAGCCCGGCGTTTCTTTGGTAAGTGCGCTACGCCTCGCCGGTGACGGGCAGTGGGTTAGTTTAGGCGCCAACACAGGCCAGGCATGGCCCACGAGGTGCGCCGTGCTCACGCGGTGCGACCTGCGCCACATGCGGGCCTGAAGCCCACCTCTTGCATGAGGGCACAAACTTGGGGCCCTTCCCCGCGACAGCGCGTGCAAGCAAACGCGCGAACTTCGATGGAGGCGACGATGATCTACGCTCATGAATTGCGGAACCCGCCGCGAAGTCCGCTCGACATCCTGCACGCCCGCGCCACGCCGTAACGTCGTGCCGGGCGCACCACCGCCTTGCAGTCCGCACGACCCGCCACCACCGCACGATGAGTTGCGGACCGCACGCCGCGCCCGAATACTCCGCGTCGGAGGGCGTGATGGACCGCTTCGATCCGCGCTGGGACGACGACCGCGATCGCAGCCCGTCTGCCGACCGCGACTGGGGCGGTCGTAGCGGCCGCGGCTCCGACGACCCACGCGGTGGGCACGGGCGAAGTCCCTTCACGCGCGACCTCGACCTGCCCGGCGGCGATGAGCGAGAGCGCGTGCGCGCCCGCGGTCGCGACTACGACCTTGACGGCGCGGACACCGAGGTCCTAGCCACCACTGGCGCGTTCCGCGTCGTTCAGGTCGAGGACCTGCGGGACGCGCTAGAGGCAAGGGCAGGGGGTGCCACGCCCGACCAGCGTGTCGGCCGGTTGCAGGACTCAGGTCTGCTGGAGCGCATCCCCCTGGACGGCCGGGAGCGGGACGTCGTGGTCCTCACCAGCCAAGGTCGGGAGCTGCTTGAGGCGCATCGTCTCGGGCGCCCAGACGAGCCCCAGCAAGCCTTCTACGCCGGCCTCAGGAAGCCGCGAGAGCTGTCGCACGACGCGCAGGTCTACGCCGCCTTTCGTCGCGCCGAGACGCGCATCAGGGGCCAGGGCGGGCGGGTGCGTCGCGTGGTACTCGACTACGAACTGAAGCGCGACTACCAGCGGTTCCTACAGGCGCGCAATCGCGGCCGGGCGGACAGCGATGGGCGACCCGACCGCACCGCTGAAGAAATCGCCGTCTGGGCCGGCCAGCACGACTTGCCCTACTTCGACGACCGCGTCCATTTCCCCGACGCCCGCATCGAGTACGAGGATGCCGCGCACGACCCGCGGCACGACGACATCGAGGTGGTCACGCCGCACTACCGCGGCGCCCATGCCGCCGGGGCGGCGAGGTCTGGATTCCGCCGTTACGGCGCCGGCTTCGCCGGCCGCGGCGGTGGTGGTGGCCGGGGTCGCCGCGCCCGCCGGGGTGGGCTGGCCGACGAACTGCTGGGGTGACGCAATGTCCGACCATCTCAACTTCCAGGACGTCGTGGCGACCCAGAGTCACCAGCTCCAGGGCGAAGGCTTCTCCGAGCGCCAGGCCCGCTTCCTCTCCACCGTGATGGCGCACTCCGGCGTGTTCGTGGAGCGCCAGTACTGCCGCTTCGCCGGTGTGGCGCACGGGCAGAAGTCCCACGACTTCATCCGCCGCCTGGTCGCGAAAGGACTCGCGCGGGAAGAGCGTCCCGGCCGGCTGCATCACGGGCGCTACTTCCACGTGCACCACAAGCGTCTCTATGCGCTCATTGGGCAGGCCAACAACCGGCACCGGCGGCGGGCGCCGCGCAGCCGGATGGTCGAGCGCCTCATGCTGCTCGACGCGGTGCTCGACGACCGCGACCTGGTCTGGCTCGGCACCGAGTCGGACAAGTCGCACTACTTCCTCACGCGCCTCGCCGAATACCGCTTCCGGCCCCATGAGTTGCCCCATCTGGCGTTCGGGTCGGGGGCGGGTCAGACCCTCCGCCTGTTCCCCGACAAGCTCCCCATTGGCATCCATGCCCTGGAGGACCGCTACGTCTTCACCTACCTGGTCACGCGGGCGTCCACGACCGACTTCCGCACCTTCCTCGTGCGCCACCACCACCTGTGGCGCATGCTCAACCGCTGGACGCTTCGGGTGCTGGTGCCGAGGCCATTGGCCACGTGCACACAGACCTACCGGCATGCGTTCCACGAGCAGCTGCGCCAGCCGCTGGGCCTGTCCGATGGGAAGGACTTGGAGTGGCTATTCGAGCAGCGGAAGCGGGCGGAACAGGAGCCGGGGTTCACGCTCGACGCCCGCGCCCGCGAGGCGGCCGACCGGTATCGCGGCCCCCGGTTCGAGGCGCTCGAGAAGGCCTGGCGGACGCACGTGGCGTATGCCGTGGACACCGTCTACTGCAACGGTCTGGACGACCAGTTCGTGCGCGGGCAGGCCGCCGTGGAGTTCGTGCCGATGACGCGGCAGTACCTGCATCTGGCACACCTGGTCGGTGTCGCGTGACGTCCGGCGGGGTGAACAGAGGCGGGACGACCTCGGAAGTGGAGGTTGTCCCCCCGGATGGCATCGGCGCGATTGCCCCGAGCCTTCTGGCCCGAGGGTCTGCACGATGCAGCGCGTCGCGGAAAGGGCCTGGCGAATCAGACACTTGCGCTGGAAGCGGGCACAGACTGCGGACGGCGTTCTGTGCCGGACGTGCGAGCCGCGCCTGATGGGAGCAGCACAGAGTGGGGCGTGAGCGACCCCGGCAACTGCCCGGCGACGCGGCCC
>JANMDX010000199.1:0-16607 GCA_031376505.1 Acidobacteriota bacterium | reverse complement strand
GCCGTGTCGACGATGCGCACCTTCTTGCGGTGCCAGAGGAAAATGGAATCCACCGGATCGCGGGTCGTCCCGGGCACCGGCGACACGATCATGCGCTCCTCACGCAGGAGCTTGTTCACGAGCGACGACTTCCCGGCATTGGGGCGCCCGACGATAGCCACGGCCAGCTCGCCCGGGGTGTGGTGCCCATGGCGCTCTTCCTCGTCGGTCGAGGCATCATCATCGGCCGGCGACGGCGCGGGCAGGCGGCTCTTGACCTCATCGAGCAGGTCTCCGACGCCGCGGCCGTGCTCCGCGCTGACCTCCACGACGGGGTCGAAGCCCAGCCGGTAGAGCTCGAGCGCCCCGGCGATGGCGCGTTTGTCGTCCGTCTTGTTGATGGCGAGCACCACTGGGCGCCCGGTCGCCCGCACGGCTCTGGCAATCTCCTGGTCGCCCGAGACCAGGCCTTCTCGGCCGTCGACCACGAACACGACGAGATCGGCAGTGGCCAAAGCCCGGTGGCCGGCCTCGACGACCAGCTCGTGCAACGGATCCTGGCTGCTGCCGAACATGCCACCGGTGTCGGTGAGCAGGAAGCCGCCATCGGCCACCGGTACCGGGTGCCGCATGGCGTCACGGGTCGTGCCGGCGATGGGGGTCACGATGGCACGCCGCGTCCCCGTCATCCTGTTGAACAGCGTGGACTTGCCGACATTGGGTCGGCCGACGAGTACGACAGTAGGCAGCGCACGAGGCACGACCTGCCCAGTGTACGTGCAATACCGCACACTTTCGCTGTCCTGCGGCCCCTCAAGACCAGGGTCACGGGTGACGTTGACAGCGTAAGTCACTCTATCTATGATAGTTATCGCACTGTCGAAACAACAACCCACTCGATGATCAAGGTCGACATCGTCAACGAGGTCTCGCGGCGGGCCGAGATCACCAAAGTGAAGGCCGAATTGGCCGTCGACGCGGTGTTCGACGCGATGCGAGTCTCCATGCAACGCGGCGAACGCATTGAGCTGCGGGGGTTTGGCGTATTCCAGGTGAAACCGCGCAAGCGCGGCATCGGCCGCAACCCGCGCACCGGGCGCGAGGTGAAGATTCCACCCGGGCGCACCATCCGCTTCAAGCCCGGCAAAGATCTGCAGAATATCGGCTGACCTGGCGCTGCACTGTGACCTCGGATTCAGCGTGGCCGCCTCACTCCTCCGCTCCGGCAGCCAGGCCGCCCCGGCTCTTCGGTGACCGGCTTCGCGTCCACCTGCTCTCTTTGTTCGCAACCTTCGTCGCGACCACCTATTTTGGGGGGTGGCACTACGTTGGATTCCTCGCCGATTTCGGACAGGTGCCGCCCCTCGTGACGTCGGCGCAGTTTTGGTTCGGCGGCATGTGGTTCAGTGTGTCGGTATTGGCGATTCTCGGCGCCCACGAGTGGGGACACTACGCGATGTGCCGGTGGTACAAGGTCGACGCGTCGCTGCCATTTTTTCTGCCGGCGCCCCTGCCGCTCACTGGCACCTTTGGCGCCTTCATTCGCATACGCGACGTCATTCCCGACCGACGCGCGCTCTTTGACATCGGCGCGTCGGGGCCATTTGCAGGCTTCGTCGTGGCCGTGCCGCTCCTCGCCCTGGGGCTGGCCCTGTCCCGGCTCGTCCCGATGCCCGAGCATCTCGAGATGATCTCGCTCGGCCGGCCGCTCATCTACCGTCTCACCCAAGGCGTGCTGTGGGGCGCCCTGCCAGACGGACAGATCCTGCATCTCCATCCAGTCGCGCGCGCCGCATGGTTTGGACTGCTTGCCACCGCCCTGAATCTGTTCCCGCTGGCACAGCTCGACGGCGGCCATGTCGCCTATGCGGTGTTCGGCAAGAACGCGCGCTGGATCACCCTGCTCACCGCGGCCGTGGCCATCGGTCTCACCTTCGTCTCGATGAGTTGGGTTGCGTGGGCCATCGTAATGGTGGTCGTACTCTCGGTAGCGGGCCTGCAGCATCCGCCGACGCTCGACGATTCCCTGCCGCTCGATCGCCGCCGTCTGGCGCTCGCGGCCGCCGCCGCGATCGTCTTTGCCGTGTGCTTCACCCCAGAGCCGGTGCAGCCGATCGAACGTATCATGCCGACGCTCCCGCCGGTGTCGAGCCGCCCCTAGCCGCTTACAGCATGCTCACCGGGTCCACGTCGACCGTGGTGCGGCGCGCGACGGCTGGCAGCGCCGCGAGCGCCGCGCGCACCGCCGCTTTCATGACCGCGCGATCGCCGCCCTTCAAGAAGAACTGCGCGCGGTGTTCGCCGCGCAGCTTCGCAATCGGTGCCGGTGCGGGCCCAAGCAACACCACCCCGGACGCGCCGAGTAAGGCCTTGACCCGCGTGGCGAGCTCGCGGGCGGCCTCGAGTGCTGCCTCGAGCGAGGCGCCGCGGACGACGAGATTGATCATGGCCGTGACCGGCGGGTAGCGCAAGGCAGTCCGGAACTCCAGTTCCTTGGCCACAAACGCCTCGTAGTCCTGCGCGCAGCCGCAGCGCACGGCGTAGTGCGATGGGAAGAGCGTCTGTACGTACGCTTCACCGAGGCGCTCACCGCGCCCGGCCCGGCCCACGACCTGCGTGATTAGCTGGAACGTTCGCTCGGCCGCGCGGAAGTCCGGCAGGCCCAGCCCGACGTCGGCCGACACGACCCCCACGAGCGTCACGTACGGAAAGTCGTGCCCCTTGGCGATCATCTGGGTGCCCACCAGGAGATCCAGCTCGCGCCGGCCGAATTTGGCGAGCAGCGCCGTCAGGCTGCCGCGCGTACCGACCGTGTCGCGGTCGACACGGCCGATCCGTGCGTCTGGAAAGCGCGCGCGCAGATCGATCTCGAGTCGTTCGGTACCACACCCGAGGTGTTCCATGTACGGCGCCGCACACTTCGGGCACACGGGCGGCACCATGCACCCGTAGTCGCAATAGTGGCAGCGTGCGCGAGCCCGCAGGCCCGAGCCGTGCACGGTCATCGACACGCTGCAGTGGGGGCACTCCACCGTGCTGCCGCACTGGCGGCAGAGCACCGCCGAAGACACGCCGCGACGATTGAGCAGCACCAGCGCCTGTTCCCCTGCGGCGAGACGGGCCGCAATGCCGTCAATCAGCCGTCGACTCACGATCACTTCGGCGCCGGCCTCGGCCCACTCGTCACGCATATTGACGACGTGCACCGCCGCCATCGGCCGGTCGGCCACGCGCCGGTCGAGCGTCACGAGCGTGTAGCGGCCGCGTGCCGCATTGTGGAACGACTCGAGCGACGGGGTGGCCGAGCCCAGCACCACGAGCGCGCCCTGTTGTTTCGCGCGCATCACCGCCACGTCGCGGCCGTGGTACCGGGGCGTCTCATCCTGCTTGTAGGAGGTGTCGTGCTCTTCGTCGACGACCACCAGCCCCACGCGCTCGAGCGGCGAGAACACGGCAGAACGTGTGCCGACCACGACATCCACACTGCCGTCGCGCACGCGGTGCCACTGGTCATGGCGCTCGCCGTCGGACAGACCGCTGTGCTGGATGGCCACGCGATCGCCGAAACGGGCCCGTACGCGACCGGCCACGGCGGGCGTCAGAGCGATCTCTGGCACGAGGATGAGCGCCTTGCGCCCCTGGCGGCGCACCCGATCGGCCAGGTGGAGGTAGATCTCGGTCTTGCCGCTGCCGGTGACGCCCTTGAGCAGCGCCGCGCGGTACTCGCCCGCATCTGCCAGTGGCTCGAGGACGTCGAGCGCGCTTTGTTGCTCGTCGGTCAGCGTCAGCGGCGCGCCGCCGCTGTCGGGGGCCGTCGCATGCGCGGCGAAGGGATCGCGCACCAGCGTCTCGTGGGTGATCGCGACAACGCCCGCCTGCACGAGGCGCGCAAGTGTCGATGGGCCGATGCCTCGCGCAACGAGCACCGCCACGGGCAGCCCCGCCGGCGTGCCGGCCAGCAGCGTCAGCGTCTCGCGTTGGCGGGGGCCCAGTCGGGCGAGCGTCTCGGCGCCGTCGTCAGACGACTCGGCGCGCACGCCGGCCAGTATTTGCGCCGCGACCGGCGCCCCGCGCGTCGTGAGTGTCGCGACCCGGCGTCGCCTGAACGTGCGGGCATCTCCCGTGAGCACACGCGGCGGCAGCGCCGAGGCCAGGACATCGCCGGGGCCGGCCAGATAGTAGTCAGCAACCCACTGCGCCAGCACGATGAGCGACGGCGGCACGAAGGCGGTGGTGTCGCGGACGGCCAGCACGTCACGCACGCGCATCGACGGCGGGGGCGCGGCGGCCGAGGGATCGACGATGATGCCCGTCAGACGGCGCGAGCCGAGGGGCACGTCCACCCGTGCGCCCGCCGGCGGCGCCGGCACGTCGTCGGGCAGCCGGTACGTCAGCTCGTCGAGTGCCGGTACCGGCACGGCCACCGACACGAACCGCGACATGGCTAGCGCTGCAGAAGGTCGCGCACCTTCTTCATGTCGTCCCACACGTCGCGTTTCGCGGGCGGGTTGCGCAACAGGTAGGCCGGATGGAAGGTGGGCACGAGCGACGCGCCTCGCCAGTCGAAGATGCGGCCGCGCAGTTTCGTGATCGGCTCGGTCGTCCGCAGCAGCGACTGCGACGCGAACTTGCCGAGCGCCACGACGACGCGCGGTTGCACGATCGCCAGCTGTTCGAACAGGAACGGCTCGCAAGTCTCGACCTCATCAAGCTCTGGATTGCGGTTGCCCGGCGGCCGGCACTTGATCACGTTGGCGATATACACCTGCTCGCGCGTCAGTCCCATGGCCTCGATGATCTTGGTGAGCAGCTGCCCGGCCCGGCCCACAAACGGTTCGCCCAGCTTGTCCTCGTCTTCGCCGGGGGCCTCACCGACAAACATCAACCGCGCATGCGGGTTTCCCACGCCGAACACCACCTGGCGGCGACCGAGCGTATGCAGCTTGCACCGCGTGCAGGCCGGCCCGATGTGAGCGGCCAGGGCCTGGAGGGCCTCGGCAGGCGGCGATCCGGAGGCCTGCCCCGTGAACGTCGCCGACACCGCAGACGTCCCGGCGATGGCCTCACCCGTGTGCCCACCCGCCGCGGCGCTGGGTGCCGCATCCGGGGCCACCCCGCGGTCGGCGCGATCGCGCCAGCGAGGATCCCGGCTGATGCCCTCGGCGCCGAGCTCGCCAAAGAACTCGAGGTGCGCGGCCAGTGTGTCGCGTTCCATCAGGGACGCACCGTGACGACTGCGGCGAGCAGCGTCTCGAGCCGGTCGAGAATGCGCGCCGCCACGGCGGACTTCAGCAGGAGCGGCGTCGTTTCGGCACCGGCGTCGTCGAGGAATGTGACGGCGTTGGTCGCGACTTCGAATCCCACTCCGGGCTGAGTCACGTCATTGGCCACGATGAGGTCCAGTCCCTTGCGACGTCGCTTGGCGTCGGCGTGCGCAATCAGGTCGTGCGTTTCTGCGGCAAAGCCGATGAGCACCGGGCGCTTCGACGCGCGCGACGGCAGACGCCCGAGATCGGCCAGAATGTCGATCGTGCGCGTCAGAGACACGGTCCAGCCGCCTTCGGCCTTCGCCACCTTCTGCGCTGCCACCGCTTCGGGGGTGTAGTCGGCCACGGCCGCGGCCATCACCACCGCGTCCATGTCGCCGGCGCGGGCCATGACGGCCGCGTGCATGTCGGCGGCGCTGCGCACGCGCACCATCGTCGTGCCGACTGGGGGCTCCAGGTGCGTCGGACCAGACACCAGCGTCACCGCCGCGCCCCGGCGTACGGCCTCGGCCGCCACTTCATAGCCCATCCGCCCACTCGAACGATTCCCGATGAAACGCACTGGGTCGAGGTCTTCGTACGTCGGCCCGGCCGTGACCATCACCGACTTGCCGGCCAGGCGTCCGTCGGACGCCGGCGTAAGCACGCGCGCGGCCGCCTCGACGATCTCCTCGGGCTCGGCCAGCCGGCCCTTACCCACCCAGCCACACGCCAGATAACCGTCGCCTGGATCCACCAGCCGTACGCCGCGGCGCACGAGCGTCTGCAGATTGTCCTGCACCGCCGGGTGTTCGAGCATGTGCGTGTTCATGGCGGGTGCCAGCAGCACCGGCGCCGTCGTGGCCAGGAAGAGCGAGCTCAGGAAATCGTCGGCGAGGCCATGCGCGAACTTGGCGATGGTATTGGCCGTCGCCGGCACGACCAGCAGCAGGTCGGACGCCGTCGCAAGCGCGATATGCTCGATATCAGCGTTCAGGCCCGGCGCCCACTGGCTGGTCACGACCCGGCGCTTGGTGATCGCCTCGAAGGTCAGCTCCCCCACGAAGCGACGGGCGCTTCTGGTCATGACGACGGTGACGTCGTGCCCGCGTTTCTGCAGGCCACGGACGACCTCTACTGCCTTGTAGGCGCCGATGCCTCCGCTCACGCCGACGGTGATGCGCGCCATGATTCCGCTCCCTGGCCTAGGGCCGGCTCCAGCCGACAAAAAACGTCCGTACGATGGCATCGGCCACTCTGTTCATGCGGTGCACGCGCGACCGCTCAGCGGCGATGATTTCCTGCAACCGCACGACGGTCGACTCCAAGTCGTCGTTGACCACCACGTAATCGTACTCGCGGTAGCTCGACACTTCTGCCCGCGCCGTCTCGAGCCGGCGCTGCAACGCCGCTTCGGGTTCCGTGCTGCGGCCTCGGAGGCGCCGCTCGAGCACCTGGTACGAGGGCGGCATCACGAACACGGCCGTGTGATCGGTGCCGCGCTGCCGGACTTGCCGCGCGCCCTGCACGTCGATCACGAGCACCACGTCCTGCCCGCTGTCGAGCATCTGCTGGACGTCGGCGGCCGCCGTGCCGTAGAAGTTGCCGAACACGTCGGCCCACTCGAGAAACGCGTTCTCGGCAATCATGCCGTCGAACACGGGCCGGCTGACGAAATGATAGTCGACGCCCTCGCGCTCGCCGGTCCGCAGGGCGCGAGACGTGTAGGACCGCGACATCCGCAGATTGGGCAGAATCTGCACGAGCCGCTCGACCAGCGTCGTCTTGCCGGTGCCCGACGGCGCGGAGATGACGAAGAGGAGCCCGCGGCTACTCGACATTCTGGACTTGCTCCCGCATGCGCTCGAGTTCGGCCTTGGCCTCGATGATGTGCTCGGACACCTGCAACCCGTCGGCCTTGCTGCCGATCGTGTTGATCTCGCGGTTCATCTCCTGCAGCAGGAAGTCGAGCTTGCGTCCGCACGGTTCGTCGCCGTCGGCGAGCGCGTCCCAATGCTCGAGATGCGCCCGGAATCTTGTCACCTCTTCCGAGATGTCAGAGCGCTGCGCCACGCGCACGACCTCTTGCGCCAGCGCGGCCTGATCAATTGGCAGCGTGGCGCTCAGTTCCCGGGCTCGGTCGAGCAACCTCGCCTCCACGTGCACGCGCCCGTGGTCGGCAGCGGCGGCAATGACACCGATGAGCACACCAAGCGCAGCCTGGCGCGACGCGAGGTCGGCCTTGAGGTGGCCGCCCTCGCGCGTGCGCATCTCGTCGATAGACTGCACGGCGCGCCGCACCGTCGCCTCGGTCGCTTCGGCCCACCACGCACCGGCATCGGCCTCGGGAGCGTGTTCCCTGATGGTCAGTGCCTGGGGCAGCCGTAGCAGGTCGCCCGGCGTGAGCGGCCCCTGCACGAGTCCCGCCGCACGCGAGGCCTCCAAAGCGGTTGTCAGCGCCGTCACGAAGCCCTGGTTGAGTTCGACGACCTGGGTGGGCCCTCCGCGAGGCTGCACCGAGACCTGCAGTTCTACCCGGCCTCGCGCCATCCCCTGCTGCACCAGCGCCCGCACGCTGAGCTCCGCGTCCGCCACCATTGGCGGCAGGCGAAGCTGCAGGTCGAGGAACCGGTGGTTCACCGATCGCAACGTGACCGAGACGGAGCCGCGCTCGTCATCGTGGCTTGCGGACGAAAACCCGGTCATGCTCCTCATCATCGCTCCACCGTCCTCCCTGCGCGGCGTCGACCGTTCATGCCAGTGGCACTCCACGTGCGGCGCGGCCCGCGCGCTTCACGTCGGCAAACTGCGCGCGATAGAGCCGCGCATAGACGCCGTCGCGGGCCACGAGATCGTCGTGCCGCCCCTGCTCTACCAGCCGGCCGCGGTCGAACACGAGAATGGCGTCGGCGCGCTGCACGGTCGACAGCCGGTGTGCGATGACGAACGAGGTGCGGTTCCGCATCAGCACCGCCAGCGCGTCCTGCACGAGCCGCTCGGACTCCGAATCGAGCGACGAGGTCGCTTCGTCGAGCACGAGCATCGGCGCGTCGCGCAGCAGTGCACGGGCGATGGCGAGACGCTGACGCTGGCCGCCCGATAGACGCTGACCGCGCTCCCCGATGCGCGTCTGGTAGCCGGAGGGCTGGGTCTGGATGAACTCGTGGGCGTGCGCGGCGCGAGCGGCGGCTTCGATGGCATCCATGCTGGCCTCTGGCATCCCGTAAGCGATATTAGCCGCGATCGTGTCGTCGAAGAGTACGGTGTCCTGGGTGACTACGCCGATCTGTCGACGCAACGAGGCCAGGGTCACGTCGCGCACATCGTGGCCATCCACAATCACCGCACCCGCCGACACGTCGTAGAACCGCGGCAGGAGGTTGGCGAGCGTGGTTTTGCCAGCGCCGCTGCGTCCCACGATCGCCACGACGTGGCCAGCCGGCACGGTGAACGACACACCGCTCAGCACGTGTTTGCCGTGGCCGTCCTCATACCCAAACGTGACGTCGCGGTATTCGACGGCGGTGCCAAAGCGCGGCAAGGTGAGCGCCCCGGGGCGTTCGACCACTTCGGTGTGCGCGTCGAGCAGCTCGAACACCCGCTCGGCAGCGGCCGCCGCTTGCTGCAGATTGGCGTTCACCCTCGTCAGCTTCTTGATCGGGCCGTACATCAGCAGCAGTGCGGCCACAAAGGACGTGAACTCACCTGGCGTGAGACGCCCGGCCGCGATCTCACCGCTGCCATACCAGAGCGCGCCCACGACGGCGACGCCGCCGAGCGCTTCCATCAGCGGCGGCAGCACCGACAGCACGCCGGTGACGCTCATGTTCGTGCGATACAGGTCCAGCGACGCCTCGCGAAACTTCGCGGCTTCGCGTCCTTCGGCCAGGAACGCCTTCACGATGCGATGGCCCGAAAACGCCTCGCCCGCGACGTGTGACAGTCGCTCGAGCGCTTCCTGGCTGCGGCGGGAGACGTTGCGCAGGCGCTTGCCCAGGCGCGACAGCGGATACACTACGAGCGGGGCCGCCGTGAGGCACACGAGCGCGAGCTTGAAGTCCAGATAGATGAGCAGCCCGGCGTAGCCGAAGACCGTGAGCGTCTCGCGCGCCAGATCGCCGACGGTCTCAGACACCGCCCGCTGCACCTGGCCCACGTCGTTGTTCACACGCGACAGCAACTGCCCAGTGCTGCGGCGGGCGAAGAAGGCCGCCGATTGCCCGAGCACGTGCTCGAACAGCTCCGTGCGCAGGGCCATGACCACACGGTGGCCGAGGTCGTCCATCCAATAGCTCGACAGAAAGCTGCCGAGCCCCTTGGCTATATAGGCCCCGATGATCGCACTGCCCACGAATCCGAGGGACTCGCGGGACGGCAGCACCTGGTCGAGGATCGGCTTGATCAGCCAGGCCAACGCTGCCGACGCGACGCCGTAGAGCAGCATCGCCGCCACCGCGCCCCCGATGACGAGCCGGTGCGGTGCGGCGTATCGGAGGAGGCGCAGCAGTGGGTCCATCAGCGTCCCGTTTTGGACCGGTATCCCCCCGGATGCGCCGCGCGCCACCGGGCCGCATGCGACACGATGGTGTCCAGATCGCTCACGCGCGGACGCCATCCAAGCTCGGCCTGCGTCCTCTCGCTCGACGCATACAACGCCGAGGGGTCGCCGGCACGGCGCGGCGCGGGGGTCCAAGGGACCGGCGCGCCCACCACGCGACTGACCGTGTCGATGACGTCCTTCACCGACCACGGCTGTCCGGTGCCGACGTTGAAGCGGTTCGACGGCGCGCCCGCCTCGAGCGCCGCGAGCGCCTTGACATGCGCGTCGGCCAGATCGGTCACGTGCACGTAGTCGCGCAGGCACGTGCCGTCGGGCGTCGGGTAATCCTGGCCGAACACGTGCAGGCCCTTGCCACCGCGCGCCGCGTCGATGGCGAGAGGAATCAGGTGAATCTCGGGATCATGATCCTCGCCAAGCTCGCCGTCGGGATCGGCGCCCGCCGCGTTGAAATAGCGCAGCGCCATCGACGTCAGGCCGTGGGCCGTGCCGAAGTGCCGCAACGCCCGTTCGACGGCGAGCTTCGACTCGCCATATGCGTTGACCGGGGCGGTCGGATGATCCTCGGTGAGCGGCAGTTGCTGCGGCTCACCGTAGACCGCGCAGGTCGACGAGAACACCAGCCGAGACACGCCTTCCGCCGCCATCGCCTCGAGCAGCCGCAACGAACCGGTCAGATTGTTCTCGTAGTACTTGCCGGGATGTCGCACCGACTCACCCACCGCGAGCCACGCGGCAAAGTGCATCACGGCATCGATGCGATGCTCGACCAAGGCCGTCCGGACGGCGACGGTGTCGTGGACGCGAGCGCGCACGAGGGGCAGCCCGCGCGTCGCCTCTGCGTGCCCGGCCGACAGGTCGTCAAGCACCACCACCGTGTGCCCGGCCACCTGCAACGCCTTGGCGGCATGACTGCCGATATAGCCGGCACCGCCGGTGACGAGGACCCGCGCCACCGGTCTATCTCCCGACCGAATAGTAGGTGAACCCGAGGTCCTTCATCTGCTCGGGCTGGTAGATGTTGCGGCCGTCGAAGACCACCGGCGTCTTCATGAGCGCGCGCATCCGCTGGAAGTCGGGCTCGCGGAACTCCTGCCACTCGGTGATCACGGCGAGACCATCGGCGCCCTTCAGGGCGTCGTAGTTCCTCTTGTGGTAGGTTACGACGCTGCCGAGGATGCTCTTGGCCATGCCCATGGCTTCCGGGTCGTAGGCATGGACCGCGGCGCCCTTCTCGAGCAGCGTCTTGATGATCGGGATGGCCGGCGCCTCGCGCATGTCGTCGGTCTTCGGCTTGAAGGCCAGACCCCAGACGGCGATGGTCTTGCCCTTGAGCGACCCGAAGTGCGCCTGCATCTTCCGCAGCAGCAGCCGCTTCTGCGATTCGTTCACGGCCTCGACGGCCTTGAGAATCTTGAAGTCGTATTTCTTGTCGGCCGAGAACTTCACGAGCGCCTTCACGTCCTTCGGGAAACAGCTGCCGCCGTACCCCACGCCCGGAAAGAGAAAGGCAGGGCCGATGCGCCGGTCGGCGCCCATCGCCTGACGCACGCGATCGACGTCAGCGCCGTAGACCTCGCACACATTCGCGATCTCGTTCATGAACGAAATCTTCGTGGCCAGCATCGCGTTGGCGGCGTACTTCGAGAGTTCCGCGCTGGCGCAATCCATCACCATGATCGGCGCGCCCGTGCGGGTAAAGGGCTTATGCAGCGCCACCATCAAGTCGGCCGCGCGCGTGTCCTCGGCGCCAATGACCACGCGGTCGGGCTTCATGAAGTCGTCAACGGCGGCGCCCTGCTTCAGGAACTCCGGGTTGCTCACGACGCTGAAGGGGTGGGTAGTCTCGCGGCTGATGACGTCGCGGACCCGCTGCGCCGTGCCGACTGGCACCGTGCTCTTGTCGACGATGACCTTGTAGCCATTCATCGCCCTGGCGATCTGCCTGGCAACGCCCATGACGTGTTGCAGGTCGGCGGAGCCGTCTTCGCCCTGAGGTGTCCCGACGGCGATGAAGATGATGGTCGACTGGCGCACGGCCTTCGGCAGGTCGGTCGTGAACACGAGCCGCCCTTCGGACTTGTTGCGCCGGAGCAGGTCTTCGATCCCCGGCTCGTATATGGGGCTCTTGCCCCGCCGGAGCATGCGCACCTTGGCCTCGTCTTTGTCGACGCACATCACGTCGTTGCCGCTCTCGGCCAGACACGCCCCAACGACCAGGCCGACATAGCCTGTTCCCACCACTGCGACCTTCATGCGCCTCTCCCTGTGCTGGCGAGCCGCACGGGCGGGCTCGCGAAACACACCACCGTACCATTCGTCGAAGACGGGTGTCAACATACTGACCCACAAGGACTTGTCGTCCTGCTGTGCTCGTGGTACCGTTCGCAGGCGTGCGCGTGATCGTCGACTATCGCCCGGCGCTTCGGGCCAGAACCGGCATCGGTGAGTACGTGCATGAACTGGCGCGAACACTGGCCGCCAGTGCCGGTGACTCGCGCGCGGTCACGCTGTTCTCGAGTTCGTGGGCTGACCGCGTGGATCCGCTGGTGGCTCGCGACATTCCAGACGCTGGCGTCGTCGACTGCCGCGTGCCCGTCTGCGCTCTGACCTGGGCGTGGCACCGCCTCAATTGGCCGCCCATCGAACGTCTGACGGGATCCTGCGACGTCGTGCATTCGCCGACGCCCCTGCTCGTGCCGGCGTCGCGGGCGGCGCAGGTCGTCACGGTCTTCGACCTGCATTTCCTGCATCATCCAGAGCAGGTGGCAGGGGCGGTTCGGCGCGACTTCGCGCCGTTGGCCCGCGCGCACGTCGCGCGAGCCGACCACGTGATCACCGGATCGGCACACGCTGCCGCCCTCGTCGCCCGCGACCTCGGCGTGCCCGCCCACAAGATCACCAGTACACCGCTCGGGCCGCCAGCCTGGGCTGCTGACGTGCGCGCTGCCCGGCTGGGCGGCAACGGCGACCGGTTCGTGTTCATCGGCACGCTCGAGCCGCGCAAGAACGTGGGCGTGCTGCTCGATGGCTACGCGCAGCTGCTCGCGCGCCGGCCCGATGCGCCGCCACTGGTGCTGGCTGGCCGCGTGACCGAGGCCGCGCGCGACTGGGCCGCGCGCGCCGCGGTGCCCCCGTTTGCCGGGCATGTCACGCTGACCGGATACGTCAGCGACAGCGAGCGACGATGGCTGTTTACGCACGCGCGAGCCCTCGTGGTGCCGTCGCTTGATGAGGGCTTTGGACTACCGGCGCTGGAAGCCATGGCCTGTGGCGTCCCCGTCGTAGTGTCGCCGGTGGGCGCACTCCCGGAGGTCGTGGGAGACGCGGGTCTGTACGCGTCCCCTGACGCCCCGGCCGCCTGGACCGAGGCGCTCGAGGCGTGTCTCGACGACACGCGCGCGGCCGACCTGGCAGCGCGCGGACTGGCCCGCGCGAACGCGTTTTCGTGGGCATCCACGGCTGAGGCGACGTGGCGGGCCTACGAGGCGGCCATCCGCGCGCGGCGGGAGCGTCCCTAGTGCACATCGCGATCGACGCCCGTGAGCTCACCGGCCGGCAGACCGGAGTGGGACGGTATCTCTCGGAGCTGCTGACCGAGTGGCATGCGGCAGGCGTCCGCCGGCGCCACACCTTCTCGCTGTACGCGCACACGGATCCGCCGCAGGTGCCCCCGGGCTGGCAGGACGCCTGGCACGTGCTGCCGGGCGCCGGCGGCACGCGCTGGGAGCAATGGGACCTGGCGCGGGCGCTTGGCGCGAATCGTCCCGATGTGCTCTTTGCCCCGGGCTACACCGCACCTCTCGTCTGCCCGGCGCCGGTGGCGCTCGCCGTCCACGACGTGTCGTTCTTCGCCCATCCCGAGTGGTTCTCACGGCGCGAGGGCGTGCGCCGGCGACTCCTCACCGCGTGGTCGGCCAGACGCGCGCGGGTCGTGATCGCGCCGTCGGCCTTCTCGGCCTCCGAGGTCGTGCGGCACGTCGGCCTCGATGGCGGACGGGTGCGACTCGTCTACCTGGCCGTTCGCGAACCCGACGCGCCGCCGGCCGAGACGCGCGAGCCAGTCGTGCTGTTTGTCGGATCGCTCTTCCAGCGGCGCCGGATCGATGTCCTCATCCACGCGTTCGCGAATCTCGCACGGACGCGTCCGCAGGCGCGCCTCGAGATCGTGGGCGAGAACCGTACGACCCCCCGCATGGACTTCGCCGCGACGATTGCGGCGCGCGGTCTCGACGGCCGCGCGCGCCTCAGACACTGGGTCGACGACGCCACGCTCGAGGCGCTGTACGCCGAAGCCACGGTTTTTGCGTTTCTCTCTGAATACGAAGGCTTCGGACTTACGCCGCTCGAGGCCATGGCGCGAGGCGCGGTGCCGGTCGTGCTCGACACACCGGTCGCCCGCGAGATCTACGGCGAGGCCGCGGTCCGAGTGTCGGACACGCCCACCCTTGTCGCCGACGTGGCGACGGCGCTTGCCGCACTGCTCGATGACGCCGAGGCACGCAGTCGGCTTCGCGCGGCGGCCGGCCCGGTCCTGGCCCGCTACCGGTGGGCCGACGCCGCGGCCCGGACGCTCGCGCTCCTGGAGGAGGCCGCCGGTGCCTGAGCCCGCACTCGCGATCGTGATTGTGAGCTACAACGTGCGCGCCGACCTCGGGCGGTGCCTTCAGAGCATCGTTGGCCGCACCACGCCCTACCCGACCTCGATCGTCGTCGTCGACAACGGCTCGAGCGACGGCACGCTGGACATGCTGCGGCGCGACTGGCCCACCGTGCACGCCATCGCCGCAGAGGGCAACGTGGGCTTCTCGCGCGGCAACAATCTCGGCATCCGCGCCTCGGCCAGCGATCTCGTGCTGCTGCTCAATCCCGACACCGAGGTACCCGACCATCAAGTGCAGGTGCTCGTGCGTGCGCTGCTGGCCGACCCTGGCGCCGCCGCCGCCGGCCCCCGGCTGGTTGACGGACAGGGCCAGCCTGAGCTGTCGTTTGGCCCGATGGTGAGCCCGTGGGGCGAATTCACGCAGCGCCGACTGGTGCGCGCGTACGAGGCGGGGCACGCCTGGGCCACAACGCGGGTCGCGCACGCGACGCGCCAGCCTGGCACCCGCGACTGGGTCAGCGGTGCGTGCCTGCTCGCCCGTCGCGCGGACCTCGACGCCGTAGGGCTGCTCGACGAGCGCTACTTCATGTACACCGAGGACGTGGACCTCTGCGCGGCGTTCCGCGCGCGGGGGCGGACCGTGCGGTTTGTGCCCGACGCCACCGTGCGCCACCTGCGAGGCCGGTCGGCCGCCGGGGCGCCGGCCGCAACCGAGGCGCGACGGCGGCAGAGCCAACTGGCCTTTTACCGGAAGCATCATCCGATCTGGGCGCCCATGCTCGCCTGGTGGCTCAGGTGGCGTGGCCGCGATGTCCGCTAAACTGCCTGGGCCCATGCGGATCGTCCTCGATGCCAGAAAATTGCACGACTTCGGCATCGGCACGTACATCCGCAATCTGGTGACCGGGCTGGGCGCCCTCGACGCCACTACCGACTACGTGTTGTTGACCAAGCCCGGCGACGCCGACGCCGCGTCGGCGGCCGGCGCAAATTTCCGCACGGTCGTGGAGACCGCAAAGCCCTACTCCCTAGCCGAACAGTGGCGCATTCCCCTGGCCGTTGCCCGGGCACGCGCCGACCTGCTCCACGAGCCCCACTACGTCCTGCCGCCGCTCACCCGGTGCCGCACCATCGTCACGATTCACGACTGCATTCATCTGCGTTTTCCAGAGTATCTGCCTGGCCGGGCGGCGTTTTTCTACGCGCAGACGATGATCCGTCTCGCGGCGCGCAAGGCCGACCGCGTCCTGACGGTCTCGGAGGCATCCAAGCGCGATATCTTGCACTTCACGGGCGTCGAGGCCGACAAAGTCACGGTCATTCACAACGGGCTCGACGCGCGCTTCGCCGCGGCGCCAGGTGCCGCCGCCATCGAGCGCGTGCAGCAACGCTTTCAGCTCGACCACCCGTTCGTGCTGTATGTCGGCAACATCAAACCGCACAAGAACCTCGAGCGCCTGATCGCGGCGTTTGCGGCCGCGCGGCCTGACGGGCCCGACGGGCTGAAGCTCGTGGTGATTGGCGACGAGACGTCCAACTACCCGTCCGTGCGCCAGGCCGTGCACCGGCACCGTCTCGACAAACACGTCCGCTTCTTCGGTTTTCTGCCCGCGCCAACGCTCGTCGTCTTCTACCGCCTGGCGCGGGCGTTCGTCTTTCCGTCGCTCTACGAGGGCTTCGGTCTGCCGCCGCTCGAGGCGATGGCCAACGAGACCCCGGTCGTCACGTCGAACGTGTCGTCACTCCCGGAAGTGACAGGCGACGCCGCCCTGCTGGTCGATCCGTATGACGTCGCGTCGATTGCCGTCGGCATCCGCCGAGCAGTCACCGACGAGCCCCTGCGCCAGACGCTCATCGCACGCGGGCGTGAACGCGTCCTGCATTTCTCGTGGGCGAAGGCCGCCGCCGACACGCTGGCCGCCTACCGTCACGTACTCGGAGGCGCGTAGTGCGCGTCGCCCTCGTGCACGATTGGCTGACCGGCATGCGCGGGGGCGAAAAGGCCCTCGAGCGTTTGTGCGAGATCTTCCCGCGTGCAGAGCTCTTCACGCTCGTGCACGTGAAGGGGGCGGTGTCCCCACTCATCGAGGACCGGCCCATCCACACGGCCTTCACGCAGCACCTGCCGCGGGTGGCGCAGGCCTATCGTTACTACCTGCCCCTATTTCCGTTGGCCATCGAGCGGTTTGATTTTCGGGGATTTGACCTGGTCGTGAGTTGT
>JANMDX010000182.1:0-6163 GCA_031376505.1 Acidobacteriota bacterium | reverse complement strand
CTTCGTGGGCAACGTCATCTACCAGCTGCCGTGGGCCATCCAGATTGGCACGATCGTGTCGGCCAACTCGGCGCCGCCCTTCAACATCACGACCGGCACCGACGTGAACCGCGACGGCGACAACAACGACCGTCCCGTGGGCACCGGCTACAACGCCGGCCGTGGCGACCGGTTCTTCCAGGCGGACATCCGCACCTCGAAGCGTGTCACGATCGGGCGCGTCTCGGGCGAGATCCTGTGGGAGATGTTCAATCTGTTCAATACGGTGAACTTCAATAACTACCAGGGCAACCAGTCGGCGGCACCGGGCCTCACATCCAGTGGCATTCCGACCGGCTTTGGCCGTCCTCGCCAGGCGTTCGATCCGTTCCAGGCGCAGCTCGGCTTCAAGCTGACGTTCTGATCCGCGACCCGCGCTCGTGCGGGGGAGCATTGATTGTGTGCAAGGCCGGTGGTACGTGCCACCGGCCTTGTTTTGTGTACGGCGCGCGTTCGAACCCCGGGGTGCGCCCGGCCGTCTAAGGCGGCATGGACGCCTCCCGCCACGACCTTCGCCTTGCGCTTCGGGGTCTCGTGCGGGCCCCACTGGCCTCGGGCCTCGCCATTGTCTGTCTGGCGCTCGGCATCGGCGCCAACGCGTCGATGTTCGGCGTCGTCAACGGCCTGCTGCTCAATTCCCTGCCATTTCGTGACGCCAGCCAGCTCGTGACGGTGTCGTCCACACAACCGGCCGGCGGTGTGAATCGTGGTGGGACGTCGTACTTGGACCTGGCCGACTACCAGGAGCGCAGCCAGGCGCTGGAGACGCTGGCGGGCGTGGAATCGCGCAGCCTGACGTTCTCGGATACCGACGAGCCCGAGCGCGTGTCGGGTGCCGCCGTGAGCTGGCGGTTGTTTTCGATGCTCGGCATTGCGCCCGCCCTTGGCCGCGATTTCGTCGCCATCGACGATCGTGCCGGCGCCGCCAACGTCGTGCTGCTCAGCGACGAACTGTGGCGCCGTCGCTACAATGCCGATCCCGCCGTCGTCGGCCGGCCGCTGACGATCAACGCGCAGCCCTACACCGTGATTGGCGTGCTGCCGCCCAGGGTGAAGTTCCCCTTCCTGCAAGTGGCGTGGATCCCGTTGGCACCGCTGTCGCAAGCCGAGCCGCGCCAGGCGCGCGACCTCGAGGTGTTTGCGCGTCTCGCGCCAGGCCGTTCAGCCAGCGACGCCGTGCAGGAGCTGACCAGCGTGGCTGCCACCCTGGCTGCCACGTACCCCGAGAACGCGGGCTGGAGCGTGCGGGTCGACGCGCTCAGTGAGTACTACATCAACGGCGAGGTGCGTCTCGTGACCCTGACGGCGATGGGAGCGGTCACGCTCGTGTTGCTCATTGCCTGCGCGAACGTCGCGAATCTGCTGCTGGCCCGCGCCACCGCGCGCGCCCGCGAGATGTCGGTACGTGCCGCGATCGGCGCCGGACGGGGCCGCATCGTGCGTCAGCTGCTCACCGAGAGCGTGCTGCTTGGCGTTGCCAGTGCGCCGCTCGGCGTGGCGCTGGCGTATGTAGGCATTCGCGCCCTGCGGGCGGGCGTTCCGGCCGACGACGTTCCGTATTTGATCGACTTCCGGCTGGATGCCACGACCGTGCTCTACACGATCGCCGTGAGCGCGCTCACCGGCATCGTGTTCGGTCTGGCGCCTGCCGCCCATGCCGCGAAAGGCGACCTGGCCTCCGCGCTGCGCGAGGGCGGCCGCACGGGCGAGGGCGGCGCCAGGAACCGCGCGCGCAACGCCTTGGTCGTGGCGGAGGTGGCGCTGTCGCTCGTGCTGCTCGTGGGGGCGGCACTCTTCGTGCGCAGCTTCCTGAACCTGCAGCGTGCCGATGCGGGCTTCGACACCGCGCCGATCACGACCGCCCGGTTCTACATGCCGGGGGAGTCGTATCGCGTGCCTGATGTGAAGGCACGCCGTGTCGAAGACATCATCAGGCGGGTAGAGGCTCTGCCCGGCGTGCGGTTTGCGGGCGCATCGAACTTGATTCCTCTCGATGGGGGCGGGGGCGTCAGCAAGGTCGAAGTGCCCGGCAAGCAATACGACGTCGGCAAGGAGCCGCGTCTCTTTTACGCGGCCGTGACGTCGCACTACCTGCAGACCCTGGGGGCGCCGCTGCTGCGCGGGCGCGCCTTCACCGATCAGGAAGGCCAGACCAGATCGGGCGTGGCCGTGATCAACGTCAGCATGGCGCGCACCTACTTTGGCGCGGCCGATGGCGCCGGCGCCCCCGCCCTCGTGCCTGGACGGCTTGCTGGCGCCCGCGAACTCGGCACACTCGATCCGGTAGGACAGCGCTTCCACCTGGTTGACGACCCGACCAGCGCTTGGTTCACGGTCATTGGCGTCGTGCCCGACGTGATGATCGAAGAGCTTGGCGACCGTGAAGTCACGCCGACGGCGTTTGTGCCGTATCTCTATCAAGAGATGCCGAACACCGGGCTGATCGTGCGCGCATCGGGCGACGCCAGCGCGCTGACGCAACAGATTCGCTCGGCGATTCGCGAATCCGACCCCTCGCTGCCGGTGTTTGCCGCCGCGTCCATGGACACGATTCGCAAGCAAGGCTTCTGGCAATACCAGCTCTTCGGTCAGATGTTCGGTACCTTTGGCGTGTTGGCGCTCGTGCTTGCCGTGGTTGGTGTCTACGGCGTGCTTTCGTACAGCGTGAGCCAGCGCACGCAGGAATTCGGCGTGCGCATGGCGCTTGGTGCCGAACCCGGCGACGTGCGCCGCATGATGATTGGCCAGGGCCTGCGCCTGGCTGGATGGGGCATCGCGCTGGGTCTCGTGGGTGCGCTGGGCATCACGCGGCTGATCGCGAGCTTGCTCTACAACGTGACGGCCACCGACCCGGTCAGTTTCGGCGCCGTGGCCGCGTTGATGCTGGTGGTGGCGGCGACGGCGGCGTACCTGCCGGCGCGAAGGGCCACGAGGGTGGATCCGATGGTGGCGCTGAGGGCGGAGTAGGAGAAATCGGGACGGGGAGGATCCGTCCCGGCGTGCGGCCCACGCCTCAGCCCATGCGGCGCCAGCGGAGGGGGCATCTGCTGCGCGTCAGCGGATGTCGCTATCGCGCCGGCGCGTCACCTGGTCCCATACGGTGGCGGCGCCGCCGCCGAGCAGACCACCGACAACCGCGCCCTTGCCGCCCTTGACCAAGCCGCCCAGTACCGCGCCCGCTGTCGTGGACCCGCCAATGATCGCGACGCTCTTTTTCACCGAGCGCTCAGGGCGCGCGTCCCGTGTCTCGTAGGTGACCGGCCGCGAGCGCGGACGATAGACCTCGACCGGTTCGGTGATGACCGCTGGCCGCGCGTAGGCGCGGTCGCCGGTGTCGGCCACACGCACCACATCCTGGGCGCTGACGACCGCGGGCGCATACGCTTGGCGCGAGGCGCCGGCCATCGCCCGCGGGTCGCTCACACACACGACGATCGGCGTTGCGCCGTCTCTCGACGCTCGCACCACCGCCCGTTGGCCCGGCTCGCACTCCACTTCGATCGCGGACGCGAGGGCCCGCGCTTCCTTCGCGCCAGGCGCCCCCACCACGTCCGGCATGTCAGCGAGCGTTGCGGTCTCGGCGCTCGACGCCTTCAGCGCGCCGCCCGCGTAGAACGATGCGGCGATCGCCGCAGTGCCCAGTGCTCCTGCGACCCATCCTGGTATCTGACGCATGGTCAAGTCCTCCTGGTCGAGATAGATATCAAGGACCGTGCCGCCGGGCCGCGCGACGAGAACGCGCGTCAATGGCTGACTTGTCGCCGGTTCCGATGCGCGGATGGCGGGGCAGCCTGTTGTGGGAGGGCACAGACCGTCCGGAAAGGAGCACACCTCCGCCTATAATCGCGACGTGGTTCCGTCGCGCGTCGCGCTCGTGTTCGTGGCCCTGCTCGCGCTCGCGCCCTCGCTTCGCGCGGTGGACGAGCTGGCCGTCAGCTATCGCGCCGGTCTCGTGCAGCCCGGTGATGTGTTGCACGTGTCCGTCACCGCGCCCCCTGGCGTCACGTCGGTGGCGGGCACATGGCACGAGCGTCTCGCGCCCTTTGTGCGCGACGCGGATGGCGTGTGGCGTGGGTTATTGGGCGTTGATGTGGCCGCTGACGCTGGTCCCAAGACGCTGCTTCTGACAGCTGTGCGGTCCGGAGCCATGTCCCTCTCGTTGACCCACACGGTCACGGTGTCGCCAAAGACCGTGCGCACGCGGCGGATCACCGTGAATCCGAAGTTCGTAAACCCGCCCAAGAGCGCGCTGCCGCGGATCGAACGCGAGACTGAGCTGCTGAACGCGCTGTTTCGCAAGGCGCCATCGGAGCGGATGTGGACGCTTGATGCCGCTCGTCCTGTCGAAGGCGTGGCGGTGAGCGGATTCGGCGTGCGCAGTATTCTGAACGGCCAGCCCCGCGGTCCGCACAACGGACTGGACTTGGCGGCCGGCACCGGCACGCCCATTTACGCGCCGACGCCCGGCCTGGTCGTGTTCGCGCGCGAGTTCTACTACTCGGGTAACACCGTGATCGTGGACCACGGTCATGGCCTGTTTTCGACAATGGCGCACCTCTCTGCATTCGACGTGAAAGAGGGCGAACGCGTGGCCAAGGGCGCGCTCCTCGGCAAGGTGGGCGCGACCGGTCGCGTTACGGGCCCGCACCTGCACTGGGCCGTGCGCTTGCACGGCGACCGCGTGGATCCGCTGAAGCTGCTCGAGGCGCTGGCGCCGAAGAGCTAACAACGCGCGCGGGTGACGACCGCTTACTTCGCGCCGTCCATCCCCTTGAGCGTGGCCGTTGATGGCCCGCGCTGCCGATGCAGGTCGGCTGACACGCGCTCGGCCTGTCGCCATGCGCGCAGCACGTTCAGGCCGATCACCTTCTTGACGTCGTCGTCGGAATAGCCACGCTTCAGCAGCTCGGCCGTCAGTGCGGGATATGTGGAGACGTCCTCGAGGCCCTGCACGACTTCGGTGATGCCGTCAAAGTCGCCGCCCAGGCCGATGTGATTGATGCCGGCTACTTTGCGAATGTGGTCGATGTGGTCGGCTACCTGCGCGATGGTCGCGTGCGGCGCGGGGTTGGCCGTGCGCCACGTGGCCATGGCCTTGTTCGCGCCGGCTTCGTCGTTCGGCGTGGCCTGTCGCAGGCGGGCTTGTTCGTCGGACGCGCGCTTCTCGTAGGCCACTACCGCGGCCGAGGTGAACCCGGGTACGAAGCTCACCATGACCACGCCGCCGTTCTTCGGCATCTGGCGCAGGATGTCGTCGGGCACGTTGCGCGGCACATCCGCAATCGCGCGGGCCGACGAGTGAGAGAAGATTACCGGCGCCGCGGCCACCCGAAGCGCGTCTTCCATGGTGCCGGGTGACACGTGGCTCAAGTCCACCAGCATGCCCAGCCAATTCATCTCACGCACCATCTCTTCGCCGAACTTCGTCAGGCCGCCGTGCTCGGGCGCGGCCGCCGCCGCATCAGCCCATGGCGTGTTGTTGTTGTGGGTCAGCGTCATGTAGCGCGCGCCCAGGGCATACATCTGCCGCAGCGTCGCCAGCGAGCTGTCGATCGAGTGGCCGCCCTCCATGCCGATCATCGACGCGATGCGGCCCTTCTTGAACACGCGCTCCACGTCGTCGGCAGTCAGCGCCAGCTCGAAGGTCTCGGGCCAGCGCTTCAACATGCGGTGCACGACGTCGATCTGCTCGAGCGTGGCTGTGACGGCTTCGGGCGCCGGCATCGTGGACGGCACGTAGACCGACCAGAACTGTCCGCCCAGGCCGCCTGCCTTCAGGCGCGGGATGTCGGTCATGAGCGCCGGCGCGCTCTTGGTGATATCGGCTTTGGCGAAGTCGCGGCCCGGGTCGAGGCCGCGCAGTGCCCACGGGTAGTCGTTGTGGCCGTCGATGAGGGGCACCTGCGCGTGCAGGGCTCGGGCGCGGGCCACCAGGTCCGACTGCGCGGACAGATCGTCTGAGGTCATGAACAAGGCAGCCACGGCGGCCGCGCACAGGAGAGTCAGGGCGGAACGCATGCCGCGATTGTAACGGTGACAGGCCCCGTTACAACGTACGCAGAAACTTACAGCTTCAGCAAGGTCTCGCGGAGCACTTTTGACTGCAGGCGGCTCACCGCCAACT
>JANMDX010000156.1:0-4295 GCA_031376505.1 Acidobacteriota bacterium | reverse complement strand
GGTGCTGCCCGCCGCGGTGGCCGGCGATGCGGATCGCCTGGCGCGTTTTCAGCGCGAAGCGGAAGTCCTCGCCGCCCTGAACCATCCCAATATCGCGGCGATCTACGGACTCGAAAAGACGGCGGACCTCACGGCGCTCGTCATGGAGTTGGTCGAGGGGGACGATCTCTCGCAGCGCATCGCCCGCGGCGCGATTCCGATCGACGAGGCGCTGCCGATCGCGAAGCAGATCGCGGAAGCACTCGAAGCCGCGCACGAGCAGGGGATCATCCATCGCGACCTGAAGCCCGCCAACATCAAGGTGCGCGCGGACGGCACGGTCAAGGTGCTGGATTTCGGACTCGCCAAAGCGCTCGATCCCGCCGCCGCATCGAGCCCTGAGGCGATGCACTCGCCGACGATCACCTCCCCCGCGATGACGCAGGCGGGGATGATCCTGGGCACCGCCGCCTACATGAGTCCCGAGCAGGCGCGTGGCAAGGCCGTGGACAAGCGCGCCGACATCTGGGCATTTGGCGTGGTGCTCTACGAGATGCTGACCGGCCAGCGCCTGTTCAGCGCCGAGACCATTCCCGAGACGCTCGCCCACGTGATGACGCGCGAGATCGATCTGGGCGCACTGCCCGCGACGACGCCGCGGCACATCCGCACGCTGCTCGCGCGCTGCCTGGTGAAGGAGCCGAAGCAGCGTTTACGCGACATCGGTGAGGCGCGGCTGGCGCTCGACGGCGCGTTCGAGACGGCCGCGCCGCAGACGGTTGCGGCCGCAGCATCGGCATCGCGCGGCCGACTGCCCTGGATGGCCGCGCTCGCAGCCGTGGCAGCGGTTGCCACCGCGCTCGCCCTTCCCGCCGTGCGGCATCTGCGCGAGACGCCGCCGCCCGAGACGCGCACGGAGATCGTCACGCCCGCCACCGACAATCCCACGGACTTCGCCCTCTCACCCGACGGCCGGCAGATCGTCTTCGTCGCCGCGGGCGATGGCGCGTCCCGCCTCTGGCGGCGGTCGCTGGCGACGACGACGGCCCAACCGCTGGCGGGCACCGACGGTGCGCTCTATCCGTTCTGGTCGCCCGATGGCCGATCCATCGGGTTCTTCGCGGACGGCCAACTGAAACGGATCGACCTAAATGGCGGCGCGCCACAGACCGTCGCTCCGGCGTCCGGTGCCCGCGGCGGGACCTGGAACGCCGACGGCGTGATCCTGTTCGCGCCCAACGCCGCGGGCCCACTGCTCCGCGTGCCGGCCTCGGGCGGCCCACCGGTTGCGGTCACCACCCTCGCCGGGCAGTCGAGCCACCGGCGTCCGTCGTTCCTACCCGATGGCCGGCACTTCCTGTTCTACGCGCAGGGGACGGCGGACACCACGGGGATCTACCTGGGGACGCTCGACGCGCCCGACACGCACCGGCTGACGGTGGCCGACGCGGCGGGTGTCTATCGGGCGTCGCCGTCGGTCCCCGCGGACGGGTGGCTGCTGTGGGTGCGCGCGGGCACGCTCGTGGCCCAGCGCCTGGACCTGACCCCGGCGGCGCTCACCGGCGACCCGGAGACGCTGGCCGATCCGGTGGCGACTGATGCGGCGGTCAATGGCGCCGCGGTGTCGGTGTCGGCGAGCGGGCTGGTGGCGTATCGCACCAGCGCGGGCAGCCGGCGGCAACTCACCTGGGTGGACCGGTCGGGCCAGGCGCTCGGCCCGCTGGGCGCACCCGATGAGCATGACCTTCGCTACCCCAGCGTGTCGGCCGATGGGCAGCGCGTCGTGGTGGCTCGCACGGTGCAGGGCAACATGGACCTCTGGCTGCTGGACGGCGCCCGCACGAGCCGGTTCACGTTCGATGCGGCGGTGGACCGCTTCCCCCTCTGGTCCCCCGACGGGCGTCGGATCGCGTTCGACTCAAATCGGGCGGGGACCCGCGACCTCTACGTGAAGGCGGCCAGCGGCGCGGACGTGGAGGAGGTGCTCGTGGCCTCCCCGCAGACCAAGATCCCCACCGACTGGTCCGCGGACGGCCGGTTCCTGCTCTATTTCAGCATCGACCCGCAGACGAACCGGGACCTCTGGGTGCTCCCGCTGGAGGGGGATCGTACGCCGAGAGTGTTCTTGAAGACCCCCTTCGACGAACGTAACGGCACGTTCTCGCCGCACGGACGCTGGGTGGCGTACGAGTCGAACGAATCGGGGCGCAGTGAAATCTACGTGCGGCTGTTCACGGGGCCTGCGGCGTCTGGCGCGTCCGGCAGCCAGGTGGGCGGGCAGTGGCAGGTCTCGACCGCGGGCGGCATCTTCCCGCGCTGGCGGCGCGACGGCCGGGAACTCTACTACCTCGCGCCGGATGGCGCGATGATGGCGGCGCCGGTCACCGTCGCCGGGGTCACGCTCGCGCCGGGCGCGCCGGTGGCGCTCTTTCCCACGCGGGTCTACGGCGGCGGCGTGGACATCGCTCAGGGCCGGCAGTACGACGTGACCCGCGACGGGCGCTTCCTGATCAACACGGTGGTGGACGAGGCGACCGCGCCGATCACGTTGCTGATGAACTGGAATCCCGACGCGAAGAAGTAGCTGCGCCTGATCAGGAGGGCCATGATGAGACCTCGACACGTCGTCGCAGCCCTGCTGGCGCTGGGGGGGTTGTTCGTTGGGCAGAGCCGTTCGCACTCACAGGCGCCGGCCTTCGACCTGGTGATCCGCGGGGGCCGCGTCATCGACGGCACCGGCAATCCCTGGGTCCTGGCGGACGTGGGCATCAAAGGTGACACCGTCGCGGCCGACGCGCCGGATCTTGTGACGACCGGGGCACGCGTCGTCGAGGCGCGAGGGCTCGTCGTCGCCCCGGGCTTCATCGATGTCCACACGCACGGCGATGCCGGGAACACAGCGGTGCCGGCCGGCACCATCGACCCGCTGGTGCGCGACGACAAGCAGGACCTCATCGGCAATCCGGCGGCGGAGAACGACGTCCGGCAGGGCGTGACCACCGTGATCGCTGGCCCGGATGGGTTCGGCACCACGCAGGTCGGCGCCTACCTCGCGAAGGTCGCGGCGGCGAAGCCCGCGATCAATCTGGGCGCCTTTATCGGGCACGGGGCGGTGCGGCTGGCCGTGCTCGGCATGGCGAATCGCGCGGCGACGCCCGAGGAGTTGCAGCGCATGCGCGACCTCGTCCGCACCGGGATGCGCGACGGCGCCGTCGGGCTCAGCACCGGGCTCTTCTACGTGCCGGCCAACTATGCGCCGCTGCAGGAAGTGATCGACCTGGCACGCGTGGCGGGCGAGTTCGGCGGCGTCCATCAATCGCACATGCGCGACGAAGGGCTTCTCGTGGTCGACAGCGTGCGCGACACGATTGCCATCGGCGAGCAGGGGGGCCTGCCCACGCAGGTGACCCACCACAAGACCATCGGCAAAGCCAGTTGGGGGAAAAGCGTCGAGACACTGCGGCTCATCGACGAGGCCCGGCTGCGCGGCGTCGATGCCACCCTCGACCAGTATCCGTACACCGCGTCGAACACGACGATCCAGTCAGGCTTGATTCCGCAGTGGGCCCAGGAGGGCGGGCGCGGCGCCATACTCGCGCGCCTCAAGGAAGCGGCCACGCGGCAACGCGTCCTGGGGGAGATCGCCTCCGCGATTGAAAACGGACGCGGCGCGGGCGACCCGGCCAATGTCGTGCTGGCCTCGTGCGATTTCGACCCGACGCTGGCCGGCAAGAGCCTGGCCCAGGTGCTGCGCGAGCGGGGACGGCCGGTGGCGTTCGACCAGGCGGCCGCACTCGTCGTCGAGATCGTCGAGAAGGGGAGTTGCGTCGGGATCTATCACGCCATCAGCGAAGACGACCTCGTCCGCATCATGAAGCATCCGGCCACGATGATTGCCTCCGACGCGTCACCAGGGATGCCAATCTTCGGGAAGGACGCGCCGCACCCGCGCGCCTACGGCACCTTCGCGCGCGTGCTCGGCCTCTACGTGCGGGAGAAGCACGTGCTGACGCTGGAGGAGGCGATCAGGAAGATGACCTCGTTTCCGGCCCAGCGCGTCGGGCTGGAAGACCGTGGGGTCCTGCGCCCTGGCCTCAAGGCCGACATCGTGGTCTTCAACCCTGCGACGATCATCGACAAGGCAACGTTCGAGAAGCCGCACCAGTACGCCGAAGGCGTCGTGGCCGTGATCGTGAACGGGCGACTCGCGTTGAGCAATGGACAGATGACCGGCGAGCGCGCCGGGCGTGCGCTGCGGCGGAACTAGCGAGGGCCAGGATGACAAGCGAGTGTGACCCGTGAACGCGCAGCGTTGC
>JANMDX010000136.1:0-16033 GCA_031376505.1 Acidobacteriota bacterium | reverse complement strand
CGGCCGGTTGTAGCGCCCCAGGTCGCCGCCAAACAGCACCGTGCCGCCCGAGCCGTCCTGTCGGCGCATCCGCACGTAGGCGGCGCCGAGCAGGTGCCCCGTGGGTATGAACTCCACCTGAAGTCCGCTACTACCCACGGGAATGGGTCGTTCATACCCAATGGGCTGCAGGCGCGAGAGGGTCACCACCGCGTCGTCTTCGGTGAAGAGGGGCTTGGCGGGGTGGTGCTTCGTGTAGCCCTTCCGGTTGGCGCGCTCGGCCTCTTCTTCCTGCAGCCGGCCGGCATCGGGCAGCACCAGCGAACACAGGTCCTGGGTGCCCGGCGTGCAGTAGATGCGCCCTTTGAACCCTTGCGCCACGAGCCGGGGCAGCATGCCCACGTGGTCGAGATGGGCGTGGGTGAGCACCACCGAGTCAATCGAGGCGGGCGGCACCGGAGGCTCGGCCCAGTTGCGCAGCCGCAGCTCTTTCAGGCCCTGAAACATTCCGCAATCGACGAGCACGCGGTGTCCTTCGGACTCGACCATGTACCGGGAGCCGGTGACCGTCCGGGCGGCCCCTTGAAACGTCAGTGTCGATGCCATGTGGGGCCGACTTTACCAGACCTGACAGCTACCCGGAGGCGGCGGTGCCTGTTAAGCTCGCGGTTGCGGCCAGCGTCGCCGCGTTCCCCCAAGGAGCCAGAGCATGCGTGTGGAAGTAGCGATCGTCGTGGGGCTGTTGGTGACGGCCTCGCCCGCCCAGGCCCAGGCACCTCGCGCCCTCACCCTCGACGATCTCTACGACCCTGCCACACGCACCGACTTCTCGGGCGGAGCGCCGTCGGGTCTGGCCTGGGTGTCGGACACGCACTATGTCTGGCCCAAGACCGAGGCAGGGGGAGTGGCGTGGCAGAAGGTCGAGGCGGCTACCGGCACGGCCGTCGCGCTCTTTGACCTGAAGGCCGTCAGTGACCGCGCCGCCGAGGCTCTGGGCCTTGACTCTGCCGTGGTTGGACGCGCGCTCAACAGCCGCGGCCTCGAGATGAACCCGGATCGCACCGGCGCCGTCGTGACCCTCGAGAACGACCTCTACTTCATTTCGCTCGATGGCACGGGCCGCGCGCAGCGCCTCACCTCCACGGTGGAGGAGGAAGAGGAGTTCACCTTCAGCCCCAGTGGCGAAATGGTGGGCTTCCTGCGCGGCAACGACCTGTATGTGGTCGATGTCGATCACCGCCGCGAGCGGCGGCTCACCACGACCGGCGGCCCGCAGTTGCTGAACGGCAAGCTCGATTGGGTCTATCAGGAAGAGATCTACGGCCGCGGCAACTACCGCGCCTACTGGTGGAGTCCCAATTCGCAGCACCTCGCGTTCCTGCAGCTCGACGAAACGCCGGTGCCCGAGTTCACGGTCGTAGACCACATCCCCCGCCGGCTCACGGTGGAGACCTGGGATTATCCGAAGCCGGGCGACCCGAATCCCGGGGTGAAGCTGGGCGTCGTCAGTGCCGCGGGCGGCATGCCGGCCTGGGTCGACGTCGATCGCTACGCGCCGCTGCAGTATCTGATCGTGAACGTGAGCTGGATGCCCGACAGCGCGCGGGTCGTGTACCAGGTGCAGAACCGCGAGCAGACGTGGCTCGACCTGAACACAGCCGCGCTCGACGGCACTGAGGTGAAGACGCTGCTGCGCGAGACGACCAAGGCCTGGGTGAGCGGGAACGGGGCCCCGCTGTGGCTCGCGGACGGATCGTTTCTCTGGGTCAGCGAGCGTACCGGCTGGAAGCACATCTTCCACTACACGGCGGCTGGCACGCTGATCCGGCCCGTCACCACCGGCGAGTGGGACGCGCGCACGTTCCACGGCATGGACGCGTCGAACACGTTTGCCTACTTCTCGGGCACCGAGCGCAGCTACATCGGCGGCGACATCTACCGCATCCGGCTCGACGGCACGGGCCTCACGCGCCTGTCGCAGGCGGCCGGCACGCATGCCGCAAGCTTCAGCCCGGGCCTGGTGCACTACCTCGACACCTGGAGCGACCTGCACACGCCGCCCTCCGTGAAGGTGCACAAGGCCGACGGCACGGCCGTGCGCACCGTGCACGACAGCGCCGTCAGCGCCCTGGCGCAGGTGCGGACGGTGAAGCCCGAGTTCCTGCAGGTGAAGACGCGCGACGGCTTCGTGATGGAAGCCATCCTGTATCGCCCCGCCGTCGCCTCGGCCGCACGCAAAGTGCCGGTGATGCAGTTCACCTACGCGGGGCCCTATGCGCCACGCGTGGCGAATCGCTGGGGTGGCGCAACTCACATGTACTACCAGATGCTCGCCGACCGCGGCATCGCCGTGTGGATCTGCGACAACCGGTCGGCTAGCGGCAAAGGCATCCAGTCGGCGTGGACGTCCTACAAACAGCTTGGCGTGCAGGAACTGGCCGACATCGAAGATGGGCTCGGCTGGCTGCGCAGGCAGCCGTGGGCCAACGGGGTGTTCGGCCTCGACGGCTGGAGCTACGGCGGCTTCATGACCACCTACGCGCTCACCCACTCCAAGAGCTTTGCGATGGGGATCGGCGGCGGCAACGTGACCGACTGGCGGCTCTACGACAGCATCTACACCGAGCGGATGATGCTCATGCCGCAGAACAACCCCGAGGGTTACGACAAGACCTCGGTGCTCAAGGCGGCTTCGCAGCTGCACGGCGAGCTGATGCTGATGCACGGGATGATCGACGACAACGTGCACCTGCAGAACACGATGCAGTTCACCTACGAGCTGCAGAAGGCCGGCAAGCCCTTCCGCTTGATGCTCTACGAGAAGTCGCGGCACGGCGTGACCGACCCACTGCTCGAGAAGCACATGCGACAGACGATGTTCGACTTCACGGTCGACACGTTGCTCGAGACGCGTCCAGCAACGGCCACGAGTAACGCCGCCCAGGCACGCCGCTGAGCAGAACGCGCATGACCTCTTGGCGCGGCGGCGCACGGCGGGCAGGGGCACGGGCGAGACGCCGGTGAGCGGCATGCCCCAGCCGCCGCTCGTGTCCGACGCGGCTCTCGACCGGCTGTTTGCCGACGCGGAGGCCGCCCGCTGGGGTGTGTCGCGCGAGGCGTTTGCTGACGCGGTGCGCCGTGCCATGGCCAAACTGGCGCACACCTCGTCGCGCCGCGAGATTCCCGATGCGATGGTGGCCGCGGTGCACGGGCGCGACCTGGCCCTGGCCCTGGCGTGCGCCGAGGGCCACGACGCCGCCTGGGATCACTTCGTGCTGACGTATCGTCCGGAACTGTATCGCGCCGCGCGCGCAATGACCGACGAGGCCACCGGACGCGAGCTCGCCGATTCGCTCTACGCGGATCTGTTCGGACTGACGGAACAAGACGGCGTCCGCCGGTCGCTCTTCCGCTACTACCACGGCCGCGCGAAGCTTTCGACGTGGCTGCGCAGCGTGCTGGCGCAACGCCACGTGGATCTGGTGCGCGCACAACGCCGGACGACGTCCCTCGACGATCCCGCCCATCCCGCCGATGCCGTCCTGCCCGCACCGCCCGTCGAGCAGCCCATGCGCGCCGGCACGATGCGCGTCGCGGCCGAGGCCCTGACGGCCGCGCTGGTGGTGCTGGCACAGGCCGACCGCGGGCGCCTGGCCTACTACTACGCGCACGGTCTCACGCTGGCGCAGGCCGGCCGGCTCTTCGGCGAGAGCGAGGCCACGGCCAGCCGCAAGCTGGAGCGCGCGCGCAAGGCGCTGCGCCTGGGCATCGAGGGGGAGCTGGCAGCCCGCGGGCTGTCCGTCGGCGACATTGACGATTGGGCGGCGGTGTCCCGGCAGGCCTGGGACAGCGTGCTGATGGAAGCGCTAGCCGTGCCGGCCCCGCAAGAGCCCGGCTCGCCGCCGTTCAAAGGAAAGAAGACGTCATGAGTGCGCCCACACACCGCGGCCCTGACCCGCACGCCGACCCGCTCATCGCCTCGGTGATACGCGCGGCCGGCGCCGTGACGGCCAAAGACTGCCCGGATGCCGAGTTGCTGGCTCTCTACGCTGAGCACGAAATGTCGAGCGACGAGCGCGGGCCGGTCGAGGCACACGTGGCGGGCTGTGGCCGGTGCCAGGCCACGCTCGCGGCGTTTGTGCGGAGCGCGCCCGAGCCAGGAGTGCCAGAGGCGACCGGGGGCATCGCGGCCCCGCCGTGGTGGGCCGGCTGGCGGTGGATGGTGCCGCTGGCGTCGGCCACGGCGGTAGCGGCAGTGGCGGTGTGGATTGGACGCGGGCCCGCGGATCAGGCGGCCCCTGTCGCCGATGTCGTGGCGCGCACGCCAGCCACGGTGGCCGAAGCGCAAGCGCCGGGAGGTTCGGCGGCTCTGCCATCAGACGCGCGGTCGGTTGAACGGCGCGAGTCAGCCGGCGGCGCTTCGGGCCGGATGCAGCCGGCCCCACCACGGGAGTCGCGCGCGGCCAGCGCGGCTCGGCCCAAAGAGAACGACCCCACGCGTGTCGACGAGCGTGCCGCTGGTGAGGCGCGCGACGCTTTGGAGAAGGCCCAGGCGGATCAGTTCGAGATAGGCCGGCAGCGAGTCAACCCCGACATGAGACGCGACGCACCCTCACCGACGCCTGCGGCGCCCGCGGAAGTCGCGGAAGCGCCGGCGCGGGCGGAGAACGTCGCCGGTCAGCGCCTGGCGGAAACCGCCACGTCCGCCGCGCAAGGACTCGTCTGGCGGGTGCGCGACGGCATCGTCGAGCGCTCGCCCGACCAGGGGGTGACGTGGACCCGCACCGCCTCCCCGACGTCCGAACGGCTGTCGGCCGTGGCAGCCACCGACGCCCGCACTGCCGTGGTCACCACCGTGACCGGAACGCGCTTCGCCACCTCTGACGGCGGCGCCACCTGGCGCAACCTGCCGTAGAGTGGTCACGAGGGGTCTGACCCCTATGGCGCGAGAAGTGTGCCAACGTGGCAGTTACTGCCCCAGGATCAGCGGGAGTCCGTTCTTGGGGTTCCCGATGACCACGATCTTGCTGTTGGGGCTGTTGACCAGCTTCTCGGTGGCCTCGATGCCCTTCCACTGCAGCAGCTGATCGCTGATGCCGGTGGACACGATGCGCTGGAAGTCAGCCACGCCCTGCGCTTCGATGCGCTTGCGGTCGGCCTCCTGACGCTCGCGCTGCAGCACGAACTGCATCTGCTGTGACTGCTGGTCGGCCTGCTGCTTCGACTCGATGGCCGTGCGCAGGGTGTCGGGGAGCACGATGTCGCGAAGCAGCACGTTCTCCACCGTCACACCTCGCACGTCGAGGATCTTCTTGAGCTGCTCGAGCATCTGCTGCGCCACCTGCTCGCGGCCTTCGCTATAGAGGGCGTTGGCCGTGTGAGCGGCCGTCACGGCGCGCATGACCGAACGCAGGTTCGGCACCACGACAATCTCGACGTAGCGAGGACCAATCGTCTGGAACACTTCCCCGGCGCGCTCTGGTTCGAGGCGATACAGAAGCGACGTCTCGAGGCCGATGATCAGGCCCTCGCTCGATGGCACGTCGGCGTGCTCCTTGATTTCCTGCGTGCGCACCGACATCTCCTCCACGCGCTTCAGCGGATTCACGAGATGGAGGCCTTCGGGCAGCTGTTCGCCGGTGAGCTTGCCAAAGAGTGTCGTCACCCCGACGTGCCCAGTGTCGATGGTGCGGAAGCCGCACGACGCCGTTGCGGCGACGAGGGCCAGCAGCAATACGATCCCGACGCCTCGTCCGGCCCGGGGAGAGATCTCAATGGTGTTTGACGCCATGGCAATGGTCCTTTCGGTGGAAGCGACAGCTTCGCTTTGAGTGTGTCACGCGCACCCGGCCGATTGCATGACGTGACACCGGGGCCCACGCCTGGCGGGGTATCATTCCGGACACGTTTTTCAGGGCCAGTCCGCCCTTCCGTGCCGTTGGAGTGAGCCGTGAGACGTCGATCGGGTGCCCGCGCGCTCGTGGTCGCGCTGGTCCTGACCGCGACCGCGGCCCGCGCGCAGCAAGCCACACAGGATTCCAGCGCCGCGCCGCCCACGATGGCCGCGGTGCGCCTGGGCGTCGGCGACACGATCGCCGTGGACGGCGTGCTCGATGAGAGCGCCTGGGCACGGGCTGTGGCGGCCACTGATTTCAAACAGCGGGATCCCCGGCCCGGCGAGCCCGCCACCGAACGCACCGAAGTGCGCGTGCTGGTCGACGGCACCCGCCTCATTCTGGGCGTCACCTGCTTTGACTCCGACCCCAGTCGCATGCTGGCCAACCAGATGCAGCGCGACCAGTCCTTTGGCGGTGACGACCGGTTCTTGTGGGGTTTTGACACGTATCTCGACGGCCGCACCGGCTATTTCTTCGAAATCAATCCCGCCGGCGCCATGGGCGATGGCCTCGTGACCGGACCCGGGGGCGGAGGCGGAGGCGGAGGCGGCGGCGGCGGAGGCGGAGGCGGGGGGGGTGGCGGCGGCGGGGGCGGCGGGGGTAACTTCGGCGCCGGTATGAACAAGTCGTGGGACGGCATCTGGATCGCGCGTGTTCGCAAGACCGACCATGGCTGGACAGCCGAAGTCGAGATCCCCTTCCGCACCTTGAACCTGAATCCCAACACCGACGCCTGGGGCGTGAATTTCCAGCGCACGGTGCGGCGGAAGAACGAAGAGAGCCTGTGGACCGGCTGGCAGCGCACCGAAGGCCTGCTGCGCATGTCGAACGCCGGTCGCCTCACGGGCATCGGCAAAGTGTCGCAGGGACTCGGCCTTGATGTGAAGCCCTACGGCGTCGCCTCGGTGGGCAACGCACCCGGACGCGGTGCGCCCGTCACGACCGGCACGGGAGACCTCGGCCTTGACGTCTTCTACAACATCACGCCGGCCCTGCGCGCCAATTTCACCGTGAATACGGATTTTGCCGAGACGGAAGTAGACCAGCGGCGCACGAACCTGACGCGCTTCCCGCTGTTCTTTCCCGAACGGCGCGAGTTCTTCCTCGAGGGCTCGAGCTTCTTCGACTTTCCGCCAGGCGATGCGCAGCCGTTCTTCTCGCGTCGGATCGGCCTCAATGACGGCCAGCCTCAGCGCATCCTGTTTGGCGGCAAGCTCACCGGGCAGCTCGGCAAGCAGGATGTCGGCGCGTTGCACGTGCGCACGGGTGACGACGACGGCGCCCCCGGCACGAACACGCGGTTGGCGAGCGAAGACTTCTCGGCGCTGCGGATGAAGCGGCGATTCGGGCGCCAGTCGTTTGCCGGGCTGCTTTACACGCGCCGTGCCGCCACAGGTGGCGCGGCCACCGTCGAGGACCAGCAGACGCTGGGCACCGACATCACGCTCTCGACCCCTGCGTTCCTGGGGTCGAACAAGAATCTCGATACGGGCGCGTGGTTCCTGCACACGACCGGGCTTGCGGGCGTGAACGGCGGCTCGAACGCGTTTGGTGGACGGGCGGTCTACAGCAACGAGCCCATCACTGCGCAGGTCTACTTCCGCCAGTTCGACCCGGCCTACGATGCGGGCGTGGGCTTCACGCCGAGGCGCAACTTCCGCCGCTGGAATCCTCAATTCGAGTATGCCCCGCGCCTCAACAAGGGCCTGATCCGCGAGTTGCAGTTCGGCGCCACTGCCGAGATCGCCACGTTGCCAGATAACACGCTGATTACGCGGCAGTACTTCCTGACCCCGCTCGAGGTCATCTTCGACAGCGGTGACCGCCTGCAGCTCCAGGTCTTCCAGACCACCGAGCAGCTCGAGGTGAATTTCGAGATCAGCAGCGGCATCACGCTGCCCGTGGGCAGCCGCTATGCGTGGCGGCGCCAACAGGTCGTGGTCGATTCGGCGCAGAACCGGCGCGTCTCGACCCGCGCCGAGTATTCGTTCGGCGACTTCTACTCGGGCACTCGCCGCGAGTTCAACCTCGACGTGCGGCTGCGGCCGCGGCCTGGCGTCTACCTCCAGGCGTCGAGCGAGTACAACGACGTGACGCTGGCGGAAGGCGCGTTCACGACGAAGCTCTACCGGCTCGATGCTCGTACGCAGTTCAGCCCCTGGCTTGCGCTGTCGAACAACATCCAATACGACACACAAAGCCAGTCGCTTGGCTGGCAGATGCGCTTCCGTTGGATTCGCAAGCCTGGCAACGACCTCTATTTCGTCTACACCCACAACTGGCTTGACCAGACCCGGCTGGCCACGCTTGACCGGCGCGCCGCAATGAAGATCGTGCAAACGTTTCGTTTCTAACCTTGCCACTTGTCACGGGGCCTGTCACCGTGACACCTGAAGACAGAGCGCACTTTCTGCCATGAATTTTGGAAGCGACAACGTCCACGGCGTGCACGATGCGATCCTCGATGCCATCCGCGAGGTCAACGACGGCACGTCGCGCTCGTACGGGCACGACGACTGGTCCGCCCGTGCCGAGGCGCGCCTGCGTGACGTGTTCGAGTGCGACTGCGCGGCCTACCTCGTCGTGACGGGCACCGCGGCCAACTCCCTGGCGCTCGCGGCGTGCTGCCCGCCGCACGGCGCCGTCGTGTGCCATCAGGAAGCACACATCAACGTGGACGAATGCGGCGCCCCCGAGATGTACACCGGCGGCGCGAAGCTGATGGGCGTGCGCGGGCCCGCCGGCAAGCTCACCCCCGCCGCCATCACCGCGATGCTCGACACGATGGGCCGCGGCGAACACGAGCAGCGCCCAAGCGTGCTGTCGATCTCGCAAGCCACCGAGCTCGGCACGGTGTACTCCGTGGCCGAAGTGGCCGCGCTGGCCGGCACTGCACGCGCGCGCCGCATGCACGTGCACATGGACGGCGCCCGCTTCGCCAACGCGCTCGTGCGCCTGGGCTGCACGCCGGCTGAGCTGACCTGGAAGGCCGGCGTGGACGTGCTGGCGTTTGGCGCCACAAAAAATGGGGCGCTCGGCGTGGAAGCCGTCGTCTTTTTCGACCGCGACCTGACCGGCGACTTTCTCTACCGGCGCAAACGCGCCGGGCAACTCGTGTCGAAGGGCCGGTATCTCGGTGCGCAGATGCTCGCCTACCTCGACGGCGACCTGTGGCTGGCCAACGCCCGTCACGCCAACGCGATGGCGGACCTGCTGGCCACGGGCATGGCGGCCCTGCCCGGCCTGCGGCTGCCGCTGCCGGTGCAAGCCAACGAGGTGTTTGCGATCATGCCGCGCGCGCTACACAAGGCGCTGCTGGCCGACGGTGCGCGCTTCTCGGCGTGGCCGGGCGAAGGACCCGGCCTCGATACGGTCGGCCCGGATGAGACCTTCGTGCGCCTGCTGACCTCGTTCCGCACGACGGCCGTCGAAGTGAAAGCCTTCCTGCAGCTGGCCGGGCGGTAGCCAAGCCGGACGGCGGCCCCCACCGGACGGTAGTCCCGCCGAACGAGCGCCGCACCAAAAGACGGGCTACAAGTACGCCAGCAGGTCGCGCAGGGCCTCGCCGAGCGTGTCCACGATGGCCCAGGCCAGCGGCATCAGGTCACCACTGGAAGCCACATCCGTCGCGAGTCCCGCGTCTGTCAACATCAGCCACGCGCCGGTCGCCACGACTGGCGTTACGCCCGCCGCCGCCAGGACGGCGCCGGCCACCACGTAGGACCACACTCGCGGGCGGGAGCTGACCATGACTCGGGGCGGCATGACTGACCGTTGCTCTTCCTAGCGAGCGTCGTGCCAAGCTGAGCGCGGACTTTCGCCCGCGTTTCATGAGCAATTCGCGGACGCGTGGCAGGCGAGCCGCCGTCATCGTCCGGTTCCGGGACGATGGCCGTTCGATAGCGCACCCAGCACGCAGCCACACCGGTGGTGCTGACGCCGCCGCGCCAGAGGTCGGCACCGCCAGGGGCCTCGTGTTAGTGTGCCCATCTATGAGCGAACAGGTCTGTCACCCACGGCTGCGGTCAGCTTCGTGGCTCGCCGCGGTCGCGGCCACGCTGTCGCTGAGCGCGACAAGCGCCCTCGCCCAGCCAGCCTCGACGCCCGCCTCCGAGCGCTCCATGCTGGTGAAGGCCGCGCAGATCCTCGACGGGCGTGGCGGCCCGCCACTCAGGAACGGCGGGGTGCTGATTCGTGGCGACAAGATCGAGCGCGTCGGCCCCGCAGCGGGCATGACCGCCGACCAGGTCATCGATCTTGGCTCTGCCACGATCCTGCCCGGCCTGATCGACCTGCACACCCACCTGACCGACGAGGTCGGCACGAACTGGGAGACGAACCTGCTCACCACCACCCCGGGCCGCGCGGCCATTTACGGCGCGGTGAACGCCCGCACCACGCTGATGGCAGGCTTCACCACGTGCCGCGACATGGGACCGACGTGGCCGTTCACGGACATCGACCTGCGCTACGCCATCGACAAGGGCTCTATTCCCGGACCTCGACTGCAGGTGGCCGGCAACTACGTCTCGGCCACGGGCGGCGCGGGCGACGCCCGCCAGTTCTCGATCTACGTCGACGTGCCCATCGTGCGGAATCTCGCCGACGGCGTCGACGAGGTGCGACGAGCGGCCCGCACGAACCTGAAGAACGGCGCCGACTTCATCAAGATTCTCGCCACGGGCGCCGTCATGTCGAAGGGCATCCCGCCGGGCGCCCAACAGTACTCGGACGCCGAGCTGGCCGTGGCCGTGGAAGAAGCCACACGCTGGGGCAAGTTCGTCGCTGCGCACGCGCACGGTGCCGAAGGCATCAAAGCGGCGGTGCGCGCCGGCGTGCGGACCATCGACCACGGCAGCATGCTGGATGAAGAGGGCGCACGCCTCATGAAGGAGAAGGGCACGTACTTCGCGCCGACGCTCTATGTCGGCCACACCATCATGAACGACAATCAGGCGCTCAACATCCCCGCGCATCAGGTGGAACGCGAGAAGGCCATGCAGGGCACACAGGAGAAGGCGTTCAAGATCGCGATGGCGCACCAGTTGCCCATCGCCTTTGCCACCGACGCGGGAGTGTTTCCACACGGCGAGAACGCACGCGAGTTCAAGCTTCGTGTTGATCTGGGACAATCGCCCATGGCGGCCATCGAAGGCGCGACACGCATTGCGGCCGAGGCCATGGGGTGGGCCGATCGCGTGGGCACGCTGCAGCCCGGACGGTATGCCGACCTGATAGCCGTGGACAAGGACCCCATCGCCGACATCACCGAACTGGAGCGCGTGCGGTTCGTGATGAAGGGCGGCGTGGTGCAGAAGACGAAGTAGTTCGTTACCGAGACCCTCATGAAACCACTCGCCGTTCTGGTCTGCCTGCTCGGCTTGGCCATCACGCTCGTCGCTGCGCCGCCGGTCGACGAGGCCTTTACGGCCTATTGGAACGCGACATCCGCGCCCGAGGCGGCCACAGCGACGGCCGCGGTCGTGGCCTCGGGGGTCGGCTTCGACGACGCCTACGCCCGGCTGCGCGCGGGCCGCACCTACCCGGCCAACGTGCCGCGGGGCGTGCAGAAGCTCACCCGCCACACCGATGCCGGCGACTTCCCCTACACAGTCGACGTGCCGCCCACCTACGACCCAGCCAGGAAATACCAGGTGCGCGTGCAGCTGCACGGGGGGGTGATGCGCCCCGATCCGGCGTCGCGCGGCGATGGGTCAATTGGCGCGCTCGCGGGTGTCGAGCAGATCTACATCCTGCCGCAGTCGTGGGCCGAGGCGCAGTGGTGGGCGCCACCGCAGGGCGAAAATCTTCCGGCGATCCTCGACCGCGTGAAGCGCACCTACAACGTGGACGAGAACCGCGTCGTGATGTCGGGCGTGTCCGACGGCGGCACCGCGGCGTTCTACTTCGCCATGCGCGACACCACGCCCTACGCGAGCTTTCTGCCGCTGAACGGCCACATCCTGGTGCTGGCCAACCGCGACTTGGGACTGCGTGGCGCGCTCTTTCCCCAGAACCTCATCAACAAGCCGTTCTTCATCGTGAACGGCGGCAAGGACCGTCTCTATCCTGCTGCCAGCGTCGAACCGCTGCTTACCGAGTTCAAGACGCGGGGCCTCGAGCTCGTCTACTCCCCCCAGCCGGAGGCCGGCCACAACACCGCGTGGTGGCCCGAGGTGAAAGAGTCGTTCGAGACCTTCGTGCGTGAGCATCCGCGCACGCCTCACCCGGCGCACCTGACCTGGCAAACCGATAACACCACGATGCGCAACCGCGCCCACTGGCTGGTCATCGATCGGCTGGGCAACGCGCGCCCCGGCGAAGAACTGCCCGACCTCAACGAGATCCGCGCGGGCGAGGAACCAAACTTCGGCGTCAGGTCCATCGGCATGCGGATCACGTCGGTGCTGCGAGGTTCGAACGCCGAGGCGTTCGGCTTCCTGCCGACCGACACGGTGGCCAGCATCAACGGGCGCGACCTGCCGCTCGGGCTCGAGCTCACCGAGTTCATGGGCCTGTATCAGCCTGGGGAGGCGTTGCACTTCGTGGTGGAACGGGGCCGCGAGACGGTCGACCTGAAGGGTGTCTACCAACCCACCGCGATGCCGCGCGTGCGGCAACTGTTCGCGACGGGGTTGCCCACGGGCCGGGTCGATCTGGTGCGCGACGGCAACACGGTGCGCGCCTCTGCGCGCGGCGTGGGTGCGTTCACGTTGCTGCTCTCGCCCGACGTGTTCGACTTCAGCCGCCCCATCACAGTCGTGGTCGACGGCAAGACGCAGTTCGAGGGCATCGTGAAGAAGAACGTCGAGACGCTGATGCGGTGGGCGGCGCGGGACAACGACCGCACCATGCTCTACGGCGCCGAGTTGCCCGTGACAATTACACCACGCTGACCTGCGCATCGGCGCTTGCCGTGAATCCGTAAATATGGGAATATGGGCTCATGAAGACCACCATCGAAGTGCCCGAGGCCGTATTCAGGAAGGCGAAAGCCACCGCCGCCGAGCGCGGTACCTCACTGCAGGCCTTCGTGACCGAAGCCCTGCGAGAGAAGCTTGCTGGTCGGGCCGCGGGTCGGGCGCCGCAGGGACCGCCCTGGATGCGCGGATTCGGGACCCTCAAGAGCCTCGAGAAAGACAGGGTCCGGATTCAGGCGCGCATCGAGCGGGAGTTCGAGCGCGTCGACGCGGAGGATCGCGAATGATCCTGGATACCAATGCGCTCTCGGCCTTCATCGATGGCGACCAGGCGGTTGGCGAACTGCTGGCTGGTCAAGCGGCCGCCGCGATCCCGGTCATCGCGCTCGGTGAGTTCAGATACGGCGTCGCAGGGTCTCGGTACCGTACCAAGTATGAAGGATGGCTCGATGAGCATCTGCGCGACTTCGAGATCCTCTCGGTCACCGAAGCCACGGCAGTCGTCTACGCGCGCGTACGGCTCGCGCTGAGGAAGGCGGGGCACCCTATTCCGGCCAACGACGCCTGGATCGCCGCGCTCGCACTGGAACACCGGCTGCCCGTACTGACGCGCGACGAACACTTCGACGCCGTGCCCGGGATACGACGGGTAGGCTGGTAGCCAGCCACGACCACCCGATCGGCACGCGGGGAGCCCGCGTCATTTCTTGATCTCGGCCTTCTCGACAATGGCGTCGTACGCGTAGCCCGCACCGAAATCCTTGCCGGTCGCGAGCACGCCGGATACGGTCACGACGTCGCCGACCGCGGCCTGCGCGCTGCTCGTCACGACGAGGTCGTGGGTGCCAGCAGCCACCGCGCCGCTGCCGTCCTGCACGTGATACCAGTTGGTGCCCATGATCTCGTAGTTGGCCTTCACCACCTGGCCGCGCAGCACCACCGGCTTACCCGAGAGCACTGCGCGCCGTGTCCACACGTCGGCAATCTTCAGGCCGCCGGGCGCGGGTGACACCGGCGCCACGAGCGAGGGCGGGGCCGGCGTTGCGGCGGTGTCGACGCCGCCGTGGCTGCCCATCATGGCCGGTGCGCCGTCAGCAGCCGGTGCGGTCGCCAGCGTCTCGCCGTTTCTGGTCACCTGGCTGACGAAGTAGATCAGCGCGAACTCGCGGTTCAACGTACGACTGCGGAAGTGCTCCATCGGCATGTTGACGGTAGCCGTCACCCGGTCGCCCACCGCAAGCGCGAACTCGGTGCCGGCAATCCACGTGTCGGCGCCGGTGGCCGTGAGGCGCGCGTAGGTGTAGCCGCCGGAGTTCATCGTCTCGGCGACGACGCCCGACACCGTGCTGCCATCGACACTGGAGGCGTCACGCGCCGGAGCCGCGTCGCGCGCAGTACCCGGCGCGGCGACGTCAGTCGAGGACGGCGCGCGCAGTATCGCGGCCTCGGCCGGCGGCGGCGCCGGTTGCGGTGAACCGCAGGCGGCCGCCGCCAACGCCAGCGCAGCGAGCACGTATCGATTCCACATGGGCATTCACTCCAAGACCGTGCGCCATGCGGGCCGGGACGGCGCTAGCGCGCTCGCCCGGTGGGCATCATCTGGGCTCCAGGCCCATTTCGCGCACAAAACGGTAGTGCGAGCGCAGCGCGTCGGTCAGCGTGACGTTCTCGCGGCACGGCACGCCGTGCTCGTCACACACCTCGCGCACGACCCGCTCAAGCGCCGGGTAGTGCACGTGGGCCACGCGCGGAAACAGATGATGTTCGCGCTGGTGGTTCAAGCCACCGAGCAGGAACGTCGCGAGCCGGCTGCCGGTGGCGAAGTTGGCCGTCGTGGCAATCTGGTGCACGACCCACTCGGGCCGATGGTCCAGGTCGCCGGCCACGGGATGCTCCACCACGTCCACGGTGTGCGCCAACTGGAACACCACGCTGAAGATCAGGCCCATCCCCATCGATACGAGCACGTAGACGCCGAGCACGTGGCCCACCGTGTGGCGGGTCAGCGGGATCACGAACGCCACGGTGAGGAAGAACGCTTTGCCGGCCAGCAGCCACGCCATGTCCGCGCCCTTGGGATAGCCGGCGGTCAGGCCGTCGTTCTTGCCGAGGGCGAGCCGCTGCAGGTCGCTGTAGAGATACCGCAGATGCACGAAGGTGTAGAGCACCCACAGATACACGTGCTGATAACGATGCCACCAGAACCAGGGTTGGTCCGCACTGAGGCGCGCCATCGGCCCGAGGTGGATGTCGGCATCCTCGCCCGGGATGTTCGTGTACACGTGATGGTTGTGATTGTGCTTGTCCTTCCAGAAGTAGGAACTCGCACCAATCAGGTCCAGCGTGAACCCGGCCAGCCGGTTGACCCACGGGCGGCGCGAGAACGTGCCGTGATTCCCGTCGTGCTGGATATTGAAGCCAATACCCACGAGCGCCAACGACAGCAGCGTGCCTGAGAGCAGCACCGCCAGCGGCGTCTCCGCCTGAAAGACCAGCACGGTGTACGACCAGACCGACGCGCCAATCAGGGCGGCGGCCTTGGCGTACATCAGCGGACTGTCTACGGTCCGGCGGTCACCTATGAATGATTGAACCCGGCGGTCGAGCACGACCTTCAGGACGGCGGGGGAGGCAAACGTGGTTTTGGGCTGAGTCAGAGTGTGGGGATCTTACTGTGTCCATGCCCCTCAGGAATGTATAACTTCGGTAATTGTCGCGGCCTGGGGATTCTGTGAAAAATAGGGCACCCGGACTCCCGGATGCCCCTGGGACAGCTTGCGGTTACGGCACCAACAGCGCGGCGACGGCGAGTTCGACGAAGGCAAACAGGACGCGGCGTGAGAAGGAGCTCATGGGCGACCCCTAGAACGAGAGCCTGAACGCGAGCTGAAACTGCCGGGCAGTCTCGGCTGCCGTCGGCGTGTTGAAGTTGGTGTTGGCCGTGGCGTTCGGGCCAAACGTGCGATTCACGTTGGTGGGGTTCAGGCGATTGGTCAGGTTGAACCCCTCGGCAATCAACTCGAGCTGGCGTCCGCCACCGAGGCCCACGGTACGGTCGATCCGCAGGTCGGCCGTGAAGTAGCCAGGCAGCGTATAGCTGTTGTAGCCCTGACCGGTGGGACGGTCGTTGAACACCGTGTCGCCGTTGGTGTCCTGTCCAGTGGTGCCATTGAAACGAAAGCCATCCGACGCGATGACGCGGGACGACAACTGCCAGCCATTGACCAGAGTGCCGGC
>JANMDX010000127.1:0-9724 GCA_031376505.1 Acidobacteriota bacterium | reverse complement strand
GGCGACGGCACGCGCACGTCCTCCGCACCCACGAGGAAGATCGTGGGTGTGGTCACGTTCGAGACGTACTTGAGCGGCGAGTGATCCCAGTAGGCGTCGATCGGCGCATTGGCCTGCCACGGCGTGCCGCCGAACCACGGCGTGCGGTAGGTGCGCACGTCGCTCTGGGCGTACATCGAGATCCAGTTCGCCGCGCCGGCGCCTGAGGCCGCAGCCTTGAACCGGTTGGTGAACGTGATGATCTTGTTGGTCAGGTGGCCGCCGCCGCTCCACCCCATCTTGGCCATGCGATCGCCGTCGACGAGGCCGATGGCAATCAGGTGATCGACGCCGGTCATCACGTCGAGGTGCGCGTTCACGAAGTAGTGGCCCACCATGTCGCGCAGGAACGGATCGCCGTAGCCGGTGCTGCCGCGGTAGTTGGGCTGCAGCACCACGTACCCCCGGGCGGCCAGCACCTGCGTGTAGTTGCCCCAGCGGCCGAAGCCGAATTTGTCGGAGGCCTGCGGCCCGCCGTGGGTCTGCACCACGAGGGGATAGCGCTGACCGGCCCGGTAGTCGAGCGGGTAGAAGAGCATCCCCTCCACGGTCACGCCGTCGGCGCCCTTCCACGCCACCTTCTCCTGGCGCGGCAGCTGGAAGTCGCGCGCGTAGCGATCGAACACGTGGCTCACCTGCGTGGGCGCGCCGCTCGTCATCGTCCAGACGTCACCGGCGCTGGCCGGGTCGTCTTTGGTGAACACGTGCCGTCCCAGCGCGGGGGCGTAGCTCCAGCCAGAAATCGCGTGATTCCCCGATGTGAGGGCGCGCGCCGCGCCGCCGGCCGCCGGAATCGCGAACAGCTGGCTCTGCACGCCCAGGTTGGCCACGAAATAGATGGTGCGGCCGTCGCTCGACCACGCCGCGTCGGTGATCTCGTTGCCGAAGTCCTTCGTCAGGTCGCGCGCTGCGCCGCCGCCCGAGGACATCACGAAGAGGTTGGCGTTGTAGTAGGTCTCGAAGCGCTCGTTGGCCTGGGACAGGAACAGCACCTGCGTCCCGTCGGGCGAGAGGCTGGCGCCGCTTTCGGCCACGTCGTTCTTCGTGAGCGTCACGGCGCCGCCGCCGCCCGCATCCATCACCCACACCTCGCTCTGCCCGGTGTCGCCGTAGTGCGGGCTGGGCGCGCGGTGATGCGCGATGCGCGAGCCGTCGGCCGACAGCTCGTAGGCCGTGACCGAGAAGTCGCCCGAGGTGACGCGCGACTCGACCTTCGACGTAATCTCGATCTTCCAGAGGTGACCGTGCTGGAAGGTTTCGTCGAACGCGTACACGTCGTCCTTGGCCTTCTGGCGCGCGACGAGGTCGACCGGCACGGCGTCGGCCGCCAGGAAGTACAGGGCCCGGCCGTCGGGCGACCACGCGGGGTTGCTCGCCGCCGTCGCGTGTGCCGTCAGGACGCGGCTCTCGCCGCCGTCCATCGGCAGCAGCTGGATCTGCGCCGTTTCGGCGCCGTCACGCTTGCCGACAAACGCGAGCCACTTGCCATCGGGCGACCAGCGCGGCTGCGATTCCCCGTCTTTGCCCGACGTGAGCTGCACGGCGCCGGTGCCATCGGTGCGCACGCGCCAAAGGTGGGCAATCCGCTTGTTGGCCGCCCAGTCGGCATCCGCCTGCACGTAGGCGACCTGCGTGCCGTCGGGAGACAGCTGCGGCGCGCTCACGACGGGCACGCTGATGAGGTCCACGATCGTCATCGGTCGCTGCGCCAGGGCGAGGTCCGGCAGCGACAACAGCAGAGCGCACGAGACGACGAGCAGGCGATGGCGCGTCATGGGCGGGCCCTCCTCGGGCGGGATCGGAATCGATTGGCGGGAGTGTAGCGCAGTCACGCGCCCGCGGGACGGCTCGGGTGGGGACCACACGTGGCCGTTCGATGCTGCCCCAAACACCAGTTGACGCCGAGCGGCGCGCCCCTATAATCACGGCAAGTCGCACCGTCGCCGGACTGCACGGGATATCCGGCCTGCTTCGCTCACATGTGTTGAACGTGGCATGTCGCGTTGATTCAGGAGGAACCATGAGGACAGTACGAGCGTTCATCACGGCGGCATTGCTCTTGAGCTGGGCCGCCGCCGCGTCGGCGCAGACCGGCCTCGGCGGTCTACGCGGTGTCATCCAGGACGCGCAGGGTGGCGCTCTGCCCGGCGTGACGGTCACGGCCACGGCTCCAGAGATGCTCGGGCCGCAGTCGGCCGTCAGCAACGAACGTGGCGAGTACCGCCTCATCAACCTGCCTCCTGGCACGTTCACGATCGCGGCCGAACTCACCGGCTTCGCGACGTTCCAGCGGGACGGCGTCCTCATCCGCACCGGCTCCACGTTCCAGGTGGACATCACCATGCAGCTCAGCACGCTGCAGGAGACGGTCACCGTCTCAGGCGACTCGCCGATGATCGAAGTGGACAAGGCCAGCAATGTCCTCAACATCGACGGCGAGTTCCAGCGGCTGATGCCGATCCAGGCGCGCCGCAACTACAGCGACTTCCTCGAGCTGACGCCGGGCGTCATCTCGCGCGGGTTCGACGACGGCAGCGGACGCCAGGTCTACTTCGGCCACGCGACCGAGCACTTCGCCCACGTCTTGCAGCTCGAGGGCACCATCGCCACCAACTACCATGACGCGCAGCTCACCTACGTGTCGATGGGCGCCGACATGGTGGCCGACACGCAGGTGAAGACCGGCGGCGTGGATGCGGCCTCGCCGATGGGCGTGGGGCTCGTGATGAACATCGTCACCAAGAGTGGCGGCAACACCTTCAACGGCAGCGGCGCCATGGCCTACCAGCCCTACAACTGGAACGGCAATAACGTGGGCAATTGCTCGAAGGCGCCGGGCTGCAAGCCGGGGAACGGCGGAACGCCCACGACGGCCTACGTGCGCCAGTTCGACGCCGCGTTCGGTGGCCCGATCAAACAGAACCGCGCGTGGTTCTTCGGCGCACTGCGTCGCGCCGTGTCGTCGAGCGGCATCAGCCGCACCTCTGCCGAAGTGGCCCGCATCCAGGCGTACACGCCCGGCGCCACGCTCTTTGACAACGACAGCGAAAGCTGGCAACCGTTCCTCAAAGTGACGGCCAAGGCCGGACGCCACGATCTGCAGGCGTTCTATCAGCGCGACCGGCTGCTGCTTACCGGCGACCGTGAGTACAACTTCGAGCCCATCAGCGCGCAGTCCACGGGCGGCTCACTCTACGCGGGCAAGATCACCTCGGTATGGGGCTCGAGCATGACCACCACCTTCACGGGGTCCTATAACAACAAGGGCGGGTCCGACGCGTCCACCTTCGAAGCGCTTGGCTTGTCCGGGCCGCAAATCATCGTGCACAACGGCGCCAACGTGTCCGGCGCCACCCTTCAAGGCACGGGCCGGATCCTCGAGGGCGGCAACCTGCAGTCGTATTCGTACCAGCCCGCATCGCAAATCATCATGCGCGGCGACCTGACGTACTACAAGGACGGATGGGCCGGCAATCACCAGTTCCAGACCGGCTTCTTCGTGGTGCCGCGGAGTACCTACGACCAGGAGACCAACTACACCAACGACGGCTTCGTGCTCGAGGAGCACCGCCTGCGCGATCCCAACAACATCGCGGCCGGGACGATTCCGTTCCGCCGGCTCTATCAGTCGCCCATCGCGCTGCGCACCCGCCAGGCCGAGGACCGGGACATCGGCATCTACGTGCAGGATTCGTGGCGTCCGATGTCACGGCTCACGCTCAACCTCGGCGTGCGCGCGGATTTCGTGAAACGCGACGACAAGATCTTCAATATCACCCGCCAGAACAGCACCGAGATCGCGCCGCGGTTCGGGTTCTCCTACCAGCTCACCAAGGACGCGCGCACCATCCTGCGGGGCAGCGCCGTGCGCGTGCACGAGCAGGTCATGGGGCGCGATGCCATCACGCTCTTCGGCGCCAACGAAGCCGCGGGCGCCCGGAACATCTACGACCTCAACGGCAACGGGATCTTCGAGGACTCGGAAGCCGTGATCACGCCAGCACGCACGGCCTCGATCGCCGACTACGAGTTCGCCGACAATCTGCACCAGCCCTATGTGAACGAATTCATCCTCGGCCTGCGCCGACAGTTCCCCGGGCAGCTCAGCGTCGATGTGGCCGGCATCAGCCGCAGTTACCACGACAACTGGGCGCGCGTCGACATCAACGGCATCTACCCGAGCGGCCCCAATCAGCCGTTCGGTGGATTCGGCGCCGTGGATCCGAACCGCGGCATCATCTTCCAGCAGCAGAACAACTCGTGGAGCACGCTGGAGTACAAGGCCATCGAGGCCACGATCGCCAAGAACATGTCGCACAACTTCCAGCTGCTGGCCGGCCTCAACCGCCAGTGGCAGCACTTCGGGGGCACGTGGAATCCCACCGACCCGGCCAGGTTCATCCAGCCGAACGCGTTTCCGAGCAACACCCTGATCTACATGCCGCGCGGCAACAACGAAGAGAACAGCCTGCCGATTGCGACCGGCACAACCGTGCACACCTACGGGCCGACCTGGCAGAAGTACTCGATTCGCTTCGGCGGTACCTACCTGCTGCCATGGGACATCACGGCGGCCGGCAGCTACACCATCCTTGCCGGGCCGTGGTCTGGGCCAATCGTGGACTACCTGCCCGCCAACGACCCGCAGTTGGCGGTATTCGGACCGCCGACCGTGCGCTTGGCCAATGGCACCACGCAAAGCAACCCGCTGGCAACGCGCATGCGCTTCGTGAACCCGACGCGCGGCGAGGGGCAGGTACAGGCGCCGGCGATCCAGACGCTCGGGCTGAATCTCAACAAGACGGTGAAACTGGGCGGGCCCAGACAGCTGGTCGTGGGTGTCGCGATCTTCAACGCCCTGAACGCGGGCAACTACTCGCAGTACAACTACAGTGGCGCCAACGAAGTGTTCAACACAGCCAACTACCTGCAGCTGCGCAACCAGCAGGCCGCGCGCGCGGCGCAGCTCACGGTAGTGGCGCGGTTCTAGGCTCGAAACGAACGTCCAGGGGCGGCTCTGCGGAGTCGCCCCTGGCGTGTACTTCGGCGCCACTCGTCACGTCGCCCCTGCCTGCAGAGCGCCTTCCAGCGCCCGATGAATGCCATGGCCGCAGTCACTGACGACGCAGTGTCTTCTGGCCCGCGCTCGGCCGAAGCGAGGGGATCCTGGACGGCGCCACTGATTGCGAGAGGGTGGGAGGTGTGACCCAGTTTGAGGTTCAGTCTTGGTATCGCGCCTGAGGCCTCGGCATGAAGAGCGAAGGCCGCAGTGTCCGCGTAGTGACGCGCGAATCGATCCGGAGTGACCTTGTCCAAAGGGCGATGGTGTTCCGCGTGGAGAATGGTCGCCTTCTCCCAGAACGAACGGTGCAGATCACGGCGAGCCAGTCGTTGATCGAAAAGCCGGCATCGATATCGAGCAGATGCGCTGGAGTCGACACGGTCTTGGCGATTGCACCGATGACGAGGCTGAGCAGTTGCAGCGCCAGCAGCGCCCAGGCGATCACCCGCACACGCGACGCGTTCGCGGCGACGAACTGGTCGCCCGCGCGAACCGTCTCGACGATCGCCAGCAGCCGTTTGAGGACGACGTCGTTCACCGGGATCGCAGCGAGGCCGATCAGCGCGATCGCGCGCAGGCCCATGATCAGCTGGTCTGCCTCAGGCCCAACAGACAAATCGAGCGCGCTCATGATCCATTGCCTAGTGGGCATTGCGACCAGCAGCGCGGCGATCGCGACGCCGGACAGCCAGTTCACGACGATGAGGATCCGCAGCGCGACGTACGCGATCGGAAGGGCGGCGGAAGAGGCTGGCCGTGACGTGATTCGCCATCCTCTGGTCTATCGACTATCAAAAAATCACTTATCGCATATCGTCAAGTACATTCCTGTACATCGAGAAATGAGCCAGACGTCTCGGGGGACCGATCCGAACGACGGAATGCGAGTGTTTTCGCATGGACCTGCGTCCTTCGTGGTCGGCGGGCGGCAAGACGATGGCCGTGACGGCTCAGCGCGGCGGAGGATTTCTGCCCTGGATGGTGCCCCGGACGACGACGATGACGAGGTCTACGTTGCCGACGCCTCGACGTCACACCTTCGGCGCGCGACCACGAGACTCGGTCACGACGTCTGCCTGTCGATGGTGAACGCATCGTCTTCGCGGGAGTCGAGCACCAGGGCGGGCGCTTTCAGATGTTTCTCGCCACGGCGCCGCCATAGTGAAGCGTCGCGGCCGCCTGGTCACAGGTAGACTTCCGACCGCGCTCCCGCCGCTGCTGTATCCCGATTCTGAACGCCTGGTTCGCATTTTCGCCACCAATTCCCAGCCTGGCATCGATCGCACGGGCGGCCAGCGGCGACCTCGACGACTGGCGTGGCCGCACGACACTCTTCGATGGCGTGGCGGGCAGAACTGGAGGGGCTTGCTGCCCTGACCGGCTATCTATGCGTCCTCAGACGCCACTTGTCGACAATCCCTGGGCCGCCGCCCCGCCACCGGCCGATGGAACTGGCTATAGACTCTCTACGTCTTAGGCTATAGCCTGTCTATATCCTATGACCCTGCACTCCTCACGGCCAGACGCGCGCACGGACCTCCTGCACGGCACCCTGGACATGTTGATCCTCCGGACCCTCCAGTGGGGACCACAGCACGGCTACGCCGTCGCGCAGGTCATCCGCGCGCAGTCGTCCGATGTGCTGCAGGTCGAGGCCGGGTCGCTTTATCCCGCCCTGCAGCGGCTCGCCAAGAAGGGCTGGGTCACTGCGAAATGGGGCCAGACCGAGGCCAACCAGCGCGCCAAGTTCTACCGCCTCACTCCCGAAGGCAAGAAGCAGCTCGTGCGCGAGCAATCTCGATGGACCGAACTCGTGAACGCGATCGGCCTCGTCATGAACCCCGTGCCTCCAATCGAGGAGTAGACGCATGCCCCTCCTGTCCTGGTTGAAGCGGCGGCGCCTCGATCTCGATGACGACGACTTCCAGGCGGAGGTTCGCGCGCATCTGGCGATTGCCGAGGAGGAACGAACAGCGGAAGGCGCCGACCCGGAGACCGCGCACTACGCGGCGCTCAAAGACTTCGGCAACCTTACCCTGACGACCGAGGCGGCGCGCCGGGTCTGGACGCCGCGATGGCTGGAAGCCGTTCGCGATCTGGCGAGCGACGTCCGCTACGCGATCCGTACGCTTCTGAAGAACCCGGCCTTCTCGCTGACGGTCGTCGCGGTACTCACGCTCGGCATCGGCCTCAACGCCGCCGTCTTCACCATGCTCAAGGGCCTCGCCGTCACGCCCCTGGCCGGCGTCGACGGGTCGGCACGGCTCGTGGTGCTGTCTGCCGAGACCGACACCGGTCGCCATCTGCGCGTGTCGTATCCCGACTACCAGCACCTCCGCGAGCACGTGCCCGCGTTTGCGGACCTCATGGGCACGAGCTTGTTCCAGGCCTACCTGGGCAAGGGCCGAGGCGCGCGTTTCATGTCCGCCGAACTCGTCACCGGGAATTACTTTCGCGTGCTCGGCGTCCGCGCGCAGCTGGGCCGCACCATCCTGCCGTCCGATGAGGTCGCGCCCGGCCGCCACCCTGTGGTCGTCCTCAGCGACGGCCTGTGGCGGCGCGAGTTCGGTGCCGACCCCGACATCGTCGGCACGACCGTTGAGGTCAACAACTACCCCTTGACTGTCGTCGGGGTGGCCGCCCCATCGTTCCACGGCACGATCGTGAGCTATGACATCGAAGCCTTCATCCCCGTGATGATGATGGCGGAGATGGGCCTGCAGGGCGGCCGGCCGCAGACGCCGCCGACGCAGCTGCTTGCCGATCGCGAGGCGGCCGTCCTCTTTCCGCACGCCTTTCTTGCGCCAGGCGCGAGTGTCACGACCGCCGCCGCGCAGGCCGACGCGGCGTGGGCCACGCTGTCGCGTGAACGGCCCTTGACGGACGCCGCGCTGCACCTGAAGGTCGTCACCTTCCGCCAATCGCCGACCGGCGGCCAGGTCTTCATCCTTCCGACCATCCCCGTCCTGAGTGCGATGGGGTTGCTGGTGCTCCTGATCGCCTGCGCCAACATCGCGGGACTCGTGCTGGTGCGCGGCGTGTCGCGGCGCGGCGAGATCGCCGTGCGCCTGGCCCTCGGCGCGACGCGGTCCCGCATCGTCCGCCTGCTGGTCCTCGAGAACCTCGTGCTGGCGACACCGGGTGCGGTCCTGGGTCTGGCGCTCTCGTGGCGCGGGATCCCGCCGATGATCACGTACGCCGAGTGGCTGGCTGCGCCCCAACGGCTGTACTTGAATGGCGACGTTGATGACCTCGTCATCGCCTTTGCGGCAGTCGTCGCGTGCGGGTGCGTGCTCGTGTTCGGCCTGGTCCCCGCGCTCCAAAGCTCGCGGGTCAATCTCGTGTCGGTCATCAATGGAGACGCATCGCCACGCAGCGCCGCCCGGGGGCGGATGCGGTCGGGTCTGGTGGTGGCGCAGGTCGCGGTGTCGCTGCTGCTCCTGGTCGGCGCCGGAATGACGGCACGGAGCCTCGACGCGGCGCGGCGCGCGAATCCCGGCTTCGAACGCAGCCACGTGACGGGGCTTGGGGTGGACATGAAGCAGAACGGCTACGACCAGGCACGCGGCCTGGTGTTTTATCGTCGCCTGCTGGACGCAGCACGAGCCGGCGCCGGCGTCGACGCCGCCACGCTGGCCACGGTTCAGCCTCTGGCATTTCTCGAAACGGGGTCGCGGCGCGTGGCGTTCGAGGGCTACGAGCCCAAGCGGGGCGAAGATCTGGCGTTTCTGTTCAATGTCGTCGGTCCCGACTACTTCCGCACGCTGCGCATCGGTCTTCCGGCCGGCCGCGAGTTCGAAGATCGTGACAACGAGACGGCGACGCCGGTCGTGGTCGTCAACAGCACGCTCGCGGACACGTTCTGGGGCGGCGCGACCAACGCCCTCGGCAAGCGGGTCCGTGTCGGGGACGACGTGTGGCGGACGGTGGTTGGCGTGGCCGCGGATGTGAAGTACCTGCAGATCAGCGAAGCACCGCGCCCGTACGTATACCTGCCGTTCTTTCAATCCTATCGGTCGGACATGATGCTGCACACGCGTGGCCCAGCGTCCGTCGAGGCGCTGGTGGACCAGGCGCGCGGGTTCGTCACCTCCGTCGACCCCGAACTGCCGATTCTCTTCGCCAGGCCGCTGACCGAACTGACGATGGGGGCATTTCTCTTCCTCGATTTGATGGCCACCATGCTGCTTGTCTTCGGTGCCGTGGGCATGGCGCTTGCCGCGCTCGGCACCTACGGGCTGGTGTCGTACACCGTCAAGCAGAGCACGCGCGAAATCGGCATCCGCATGGCTCTTGGCGCGTCAGGCCGGTCGGTCGTGCGCGAATTCCTGGGCCGAGGCTTATCGCTCGGCCTGACCGGCGCTGCACTCGGCCTGGCCGTGTCATACGGCGTTGGCCGGCTGCTCGGCAGCGTGCTCTTCGGCGTTGGCGCGACCGATGCGGTGTCGTTTGCGCGCGCCCTGGCCATCGTGCTCGGCGGCGTAATCGTTGCGACAATCGTGCCGGCCTGGCGCTCGTCACGGATCGATCCGCTGTGCGCGCTGAGACATCAATAGCCGCCGCGTCGGCAGCCTTCTGAGGGATTGACGAGATGACAGCATGATTCTTCAAGTCGCCGCCGGT
>JANMDX010000123.1:0-34612 GCA_031376505.1 Acidobacteriota bacterium | reverse complement strand
GTCACGTGGAGGGCCCGATGACAGCGACCGCGATCTTCGTGGGCATCGACATCGCGAAGGCGGACTTCGTGGTGGCGTGCTGCCCGGACGGCCCTTCCTGGACGGCGACGAATGACCTGGAGGGGATGACGGTCACCGTCGATCGCCTCCGTGCGCTGGCTCCCGCGCTCATCGTCCTCGAAGCCACCGGCGGCTATGAAACCGCCCTCGTCGCCGCGGTGGCGGCGGCCTCGCTTCCGGTCGTCGTGGCGAATCCTCGCCAGGTCCGCGACTGTGCCAAGGCCACGGGCCAACTCGCCAAGACCGACCGCCTGGATGCGCAGCTCTTGGCGCTGTTTGCGGAGCGAGTTCATCCCACACCGCGCCCGTTGCCGGATGCGGTCCTGCAGCAGCTCGATGCGCTCATGACGCGACGGCGGCAACTCTTGGACATGGTGACCGCCGAGCGCAATCGACTGGAGCACGCGGCGGCGCCCATCCGCCGAGAGATGACTCGCCATGTCCGCTGGCTCGAGCGCCGCATCGGGGCGACTGACCGCGACCTCGACGACACCATTCAGAAGAGCCCGGTCTGGCGGGCGAAAGCGCATCTGCTGCGCACGGTGCCAGGCATTGGCCCCGTCGTGAGCCGCACGCTCCTCGCGGACCTCCCTGAGCTGGGGCCGCTCAATCGCACACAGATCGCGGCCCTGGTCGGCGTGGCGCCGCTCGCCCGTGACAGTGGTACCTTCCGGGGCAAGCGGCGCGTGTGGGGCGGCCGCGCGCCCGTGCGCGCCGTCCTGTACATGGGCGCGCTGGTCGCGGCCCGTCGCAACGCGGTCATTCGCGCGTTCTACCTGCGGCTTATCGCGGCCGGCAAGCCCAAGAAAGTGGCGCTTGTCGCTTGTATGCGCAAGCTGCTCACGATCCTGAATGCGATGGCGCGCACGCACACGACGTGGCAACAAGTCCGTCAGCTCGAGACCGCTTGACTTTGAAGACAGTTGCTATCGTCCCCAACAGGAGCCGCCATGTGCTATCCGTCCATTCACCTTCTGCTCGCCGTCGCCGTGATGCTCCCCTCCTCGGCCGCGCACGCGCAGACGCCGCCGACGTGCACGACGTTGCTGACCGCCGACGAACTGACCAAGGCCGTCGGCGCCGGGTTCGCCGACATGGGCGCACGGGACCGCGGCGAAGGCGAAACCGAGTGCCCGTGGATGCTGCGCGGCGGAAGCGGTGGCTTCAAGACGGTGTCGGTGCAGTTCTACGACCTGCGCGCCGTGAAGGCCAGCCCGAACGCTCCGGCGCTCGACGCCTTCTTCGAGCAGATCGTGGCCGCAGGCGAAGGTGCGGCCGGGGGCAAGAAGCGCGAAGTGTTGGCCGGCGCTGGCCAGAAGGCGGCCTTCATCCCCACCGATCCGCAGGTGCTGGCCGTGGTGCAGCGGGCCGACGGCGTGGCGCGGATCGTGGGGAACAATCTGACCAAGGCGCAGATCACGGCAGTGGCGCGCGCCGTGGCCACGCCCTGACGACCGCTACGGCAGCGCGAACATGAACACGGCGTGGGCCGCCGCCACCGACACGTGCTGACGGCCCTCCACCGGGAACGTTGTGGGGTTCGGTCTCACCATGCCACTCACCTGGAACTGCCACAGCGGCGCGCCCGACTTCGCGTCGAGCGCGTAGACGTTCCCCTCGTTTGAGCCGGAGAATATCAGGCCGCCGCCCGTCGACAGCACGCCCGACCGACGGCGACGGCAGGCGGAAGTGCCACATCTTCGCGCCCGTCTTCGCGTCGAGCGCGCGCACGGCGCCCCACGCCTCATCGGTGAGCCGCCGTTCCCCGCCGTTCTACGTGCCGGTGCATCGGATGGTTCCCTTTCCGTTGACGTACGTCGCGGGCGCCTCCCTGGTGGGGCAGACGCCGAGTGGCGGGTCGGCGTGGACGCCGGCCGTGAGCGCCGGCTGGATATGGTCGGGCAACGAGATGGAGTCGCCCACCGGGCCTCTCACCCAGATCGAGGCTGGGCGCCACCATGTGAAGTTGTCCGCGGGTTTCGCCCTCACCACCGAGTACGTGGCCTATGGTTCGAAGGGGAAGCTTGATGTGTTTCCGTTGTTTGGCCCAACCCTCGGGGCAGCGCTCAAGGTGATGGCCATTCGCGATTTCACGTTGGCGAGTGAACGATGGTGGGTCGGTCCGGAATTGCAGCGTCCGTTCTATCGATTTCGAGGCCAGTTTGCCGTGAAGGCCTTTGGGCCTCCTGGTTCCAACCGGTTCCCCGCGAACCTGGGCGTGGGATTCTAGGGCGGCGGCAACTAGCAATCTGACTAGGTCTGACTAGGTCTGACTAGTGCTATACTGCAAGACGTGAGCGACGCGTACTCCACCTACGAAGCCAAGGCCAAATTCAGCGAAGTGATGCGCAAAGTGCGGCGCGGCCAGCGCGTTACGGTCACCTACCACGGCGTGCCGGTGGCAGAGATCGCGCCCATCGCCCAGGCCGCGGAAGGATTCGCGGCACGCGTGGCGCGGCTCGAGAAATCCGGCGACATCCTGCCCAGCATTGGCGACTTCGCGAACTTCAAGCCCGTCGGCCGGAAGCCGGGCGCGCTACAGCGATTCCTCGACGACCGTGGCTGACCCCGCGCCGGTCTTCATCGACACGTCATGCCTGGTGGCGCACGCTCTGGGCGAAACGGGTAGTCGGCGTGTGCAGGCCCTCATGATGCGGGCGTCGCGACGCTACGCCTCTGGCCTGGCCGAGGCGGAGTTGATGGCGACACTCAGACGCGAGGGCTTCGGCGCGGACTACGGGGCCGTACCAGGCTTGGAGTGGATCTCGCCGTCACGTCGCCTCACTCCGGAACTCGCGCGGGTGCTGGCGGCGGGCTACGTGCGTGGTGCCGACGCCTGGCATATCGCCTGCGCGCTGCTGATCGACCCGAGCGCGAAGGAGCTGACGTTCCTGACGCTCGACGAGAGACAGCGCGAGGTGGCAGTGGCGCTGGGCTTCAAGACGCGATAGCGCAGTCCCGCGCGTGTCGGCGTTGGGCTGCCGGCGCGTTCGGCACGCGCCAGTCAGTCCTCGAAGAACTGGCTGACGCGCACGGCGAAACCCGGGCTCGCGACCGCGGCGTCCGACGATCTTGTCGCGCTAGCCCGCAGCCGCTGGCCCATCGAGCAGCAGTATCGCGAGCTGAAAGACGATCTCGGCATCGACCACTTCGAAGGCCGCACTTATCAAGGCTGGACGCATCACGTCGTGCTCACCGCCGTGGCGTTCACCTTCCTGCAGATCGAACGCGGGCGGCACGCCGACGCGCCGCGCCCGACGCTGCCGGTCGTCCGCGGCTGGGTCCGCGCGATCCTGGGTCTGCTCTACGTCATCCACAATCGGCGACTACTCGGCATACTCGATAGCTTCCGTCGCCACGCGCCGCTGCGAAGGCGACAAAGTAGTGCTAGGTGTCCGGTTGATGAGCCACGGAGGCGTCAGTCAACTCCTGCAGGGACTCACTTGATCGGCCACTTCCAGCGCCCAATCCTGCCCGCCTTCGGTCAGGTCGAGGCGCAGCGCGATCGTCAGCGCAACCACGGCATCACTGCCCAAGATGGTGCGGTAGAACTCGCGCGCGCGCCGCGGGTCGTTGGGGGCAGCGTCGAAGAGATCGCGGGACATCGTGTCGAACTGTGCACGCCAGTGGGAATCCATGCCGCTGTCTCCAATGGAAAATCGGACGACGTTGGGTAACCAGCACCGTGATCCGAGGCGAGACGCGCTCCAGTTGCGGCCTGCCCAAGACAGGACTGAGCGGCTGGATTTCCTCCTGCCATCCACTGGTTCGGAGCGGGGGTCTCGGGGAATCATGACCCAAAGTACTGGTCATAACGCCGCGTGCCCAACGCCGCGTCACACTTTCGCGCGATGGTGGCCACAGCCAGACTCTTTGCCCCCGGGCCAACATACACGGATACCTTGTCATTGCTGAATGACACGGCCACCGTATCGCTGCCGATGCTGACTTCGGTGGATCGATGCTCCTCGCGGGGATGTCCCGACCGCTGTTGAAACTCGGCGGCGGCTCGGGTGAGAGTCTACGCGACGTTGGCGACTGACGCCGCAGCCCGAGTCGTTGATCACGAGCGCGGAGGGCAGCGACGAGCCGCGGCATGTCCGCGCATCCCGTCAGGCGGCGGAAGCCTTTCATGGCTTCCGTCCCCCGGCGCGGTCGCGCCGGAGGCGTGCCCGGGTCGGTCGTCTGCGTGCGCGGCGTGGCCCCAGGCGCGCCAATGCGCGTGTGAATCCGCTGTGGGAAGCGGTGCCAAGGCAGGGTCTGATGATGGGGATTCTGTCACCCCCAGAACCTGCTAGCGCTTACTATCGTCCCAGCTGTCCGGCTGCGAGGCGTCTACCCGCGAATGGCGGTGGCGGGTGCGACGCGCGCAGCGGTCACCGCCGGCACCAGATTCGCCGCCAGCGCCACCAGCAGCAGCAATCCTGCAGCCGCGCCGTACGCCACCGGATCAAACGCGCTCACACCGTAGAGCATCGACTGCAGTACGCGGGCCACCGCGCCCGCCAGCACGACGCCGAGGCCGATGCCGATGAGCGCCAGGCGCGCGCCCTGACCAAGCACCAGGCGTAACACCTGCGACCGCTCGGCGCCAAGCGCCATGCGGATGCCGACCTCGCGCGTGCGCAGGCTCACGGAATAGGCGATGACGCCGTAGAGGCCGACCGCGGCCAGCAGCAGTGACAGCACGCCAACGGCACCGATGAGCGTGGCGCCGATGCGGGTAGGAGCCATGGTGGCGGCCACGGCCTCGGTGGCCGCGCCGTCGGCGGTGAACACCACATCCGGCTCGAGCGCCCACACCGCCTGCCGCAGCGCCGGCAGCAGGGGCGCAGCCTGGCCGGCCGTGCGAACGACGAGGTCGATCGAGCTTCCCCGCCCGATGGGCCGATGCAGGTAGGGCATGGGCGACTCGCCTGCGGACCGGACTCTGTGGTCACGCGCGACGCCGACGACCTCGATGGCTGGCTGCTCGAGGCCACCCGAATGGATCACCCGTCCCACTGCCGGCTGCCCTGGCCAGTAGGTCTTCGCGAAGGTCTCGTTGACGATGGCCACGGACCGGTCCCTCGCCACGTCGTCCTCCGTGAACGCGCGGCCAGCGACGAGCGGCACGCCGACAACAGTGAAGTAGTCCGCCCCCACGTAGACGGTATCGACTGAGGTGCCGTCGTCGCCGAGCGCGTGGTGTCCCGGCACGGCGATGCTGTCCATGTTGATGTCAGACGCCAGCGGCAGACGCGAGGCCAGCGACGCCGCCGTCACGCCGGGCACGGCGCGCACCGCTTCGAGTACGCGGGCACGCAGGGCCATGGCGCGGTTTTCGTCGTAGCCGTTCATCTGCGGACTGAACGACAGCGTCGCAATCCGCGTGGGGTCGAAGCCGAGGTCGGTGCCGCGCGCGACGATGAGGCCGCGGGCCAGGAGCGCGCCGGCCACGAGCAGCACGAGCGAGAGCGCGAGCTGCCCGACGACGAGGGCGTCACGCAGCGTCACCCGGCGACGCGCCCCGGTCGCGCCGTCGAGGCTGTCTTTCAGCGCCGGCACGAGGTCGGGACGCGAGGCCGACCATGCAGGCGCCAGCCCGAAGAGCACGGCGGTGGCCAGCGACACGATCACGGCAAACACCACGACGGTGCGGTCGAGCGTGAAGTCAAACGTGCTTCGGATCGGCAGCAGGTCGGTGGCGAACGCGCCAATCGCCTGGCTGGCCCACGAGGCCAGCAGAATGCCCAGCGCGCCGCCGGCGGCCGCCAGCACGACGCCCTCGCTGAGCAACTGGCGCACGAGACGTCCACGGCCGGCGCCAATCGCCACGCGCACGGCCATCTCACGGCGGCGCGCCGTGCCACGCGCCAGCAGCAGGGCCGCGACATTGGCGCAGGCGATGAGCAGCACGAGGCCCACGGCGCCGAGCAGACCGGCGCTCGCCGCTCGCACGTAGCCGTCGAGCATTGGGTGGAAGCGAATGTCGGAGGCCGGCACGAGGCTGACCACGACCTTCTCGTTCGTGATCGGGAACTGTTGCGCCAGCCGCGCGAAGAGCGCCGCGGCCTGCGCCCTCGCCTGCGCGAGCGTCTGACCACCTGCAAGCCGCCCCTTCAGGAACAGCCACCGGGTGGACCGGCGGTCGAGGCGCGAGGTACCCGGATCGCTGTCACTGCCAGTCCACTGCATGCCGGTGAACTGCAGGCTCTCGATCATCGTCACCGGCACCCAGAAGTCGCTTGCGATCCCGGGCAGGGTGCCAGGGAACTGCTCCGGCGCGATGCCAACGACGGTGTAGGGCAGGCCCGAGATCTTCATCGTGCTACCGACGACATCCGGGCGGCCGCCGAGCTGGCGCTGCCACAAGCCGTGGCTGACGACGGCCACGGCGACCCCACCCGGCGCGGCGTCTTCATCGGCACGGAATCCGCGCCCAGCCGCAATGGGCACTCCCAGCACGTCGAAGTAGTTGGCCGACACGGCCTCGCCCGTCACCAGGAGCGGCGTCGTACTGGTGGACAGCACACCACGCACGAAGGCGTTGGCGGCGATGGCGCTGAAGGCCGGCACCTCTTTCCGTAGCGACTGGTAGTCGGGATACGAGGTGGTGAGCTGCATCGACTCACCTTGCTGGCTCGAATACATCTCGACCAGGCGCGACGGATCTCTGAGCGGACTCGCCTTGAAGAGCACGGCGTTGACCACCGTGAAGAGCGTGGTCGTGACGCCGATGCCCAGGGCCAACGAGCCGATGGCCGTGACCGCAAAGCCCGGCCGTCGCGCCAGTTGACGCGCGCCGACCCGCAGGTCCTGCAGAAACTCACCCATGTGGCCCTCCAGAGTAGCTTACGATCCGGAGTCGCACCGGGTTCGACCGGTCCGGCGAACCAGATCCCGGCTGAATGGTGTCCAAGTAGATTCAGGGGTGCACGACCCCGAAGTGTCATGGCTGGCTTGAGAAGCACCGAGTGGCTCACGATAGCCCTGGCGGTGGTGGTGTCCGCGTCCGCATCGCACGCCCACCCGCGCCTTGCCGTACTCACCGATGAGCGCCAGACGTCAGGCCTCGACCTGCCGGCCCGACGCGGCACCGCGGTCATTCGCGGGGTCGTCGTGGACGGCACGTCGGGCGGGCCGATCCGGCGCGCGGCCGTCTCACTCGTGATCGAGGAGCCGGACCGCGAAAGCTCCCGCGTCGTGGCGACTACGGCCGACGCCGAGGGTCAGTTCGAGTTCACGGGCCTGCCGGCGGGCCGGGTGCAGGTCACGGCCTCGCGCGTGGGCTTCTTCGACTACGACAACGTGTGGAACGGCGAGCCCGAGGAACCTGACTGGCAGCCCGTGGCAGCCGGGCAGCGTATTCAGGGCGTGCGGATCGCGCTCTATCGGGGCGGCGTCGTGGCTGGACGCGTGCTCGACGAGTTTGGCGAGCCAGCAGTCGGCGTGGAGATCGAAGTGCTGCGGCGCGAGCCCGGCGATGGCGGCGGTGTGCGCACGACGCCGTCGCCCATCACACCGACCACCGACGACACCGGCGCTTTTCGCGTCTGGGGACTTGCGCCCGGTGACTACCTGGTGGGCGCGCGTCCCAACCGCTTCGTCGCCGACAGCGGTGACAGTCGTGCCAGACACGAGGGCTATGCGTCCACCTACTACCCTGGCACAGCCAGCCTGTCGAGCGCGCGGGCCGTGCGCGTGGAGCCGGGCAAAGACACGGCCGGTGTGTCTTTTGGTCTCGTGACGGTGCCGCTCGCAACCCTGCGCGGCACGGTGCAGTTGCCGCCCGGCACGCCGGGCCGCGCCATCAACGTGGGCTTGGGCCTGGTGTCGCCGCAGCGTCTCGACGGCTACGTCACGCGCGGCACGCGGCCAAGCGACGACGGGAGCTTCGAGCTGACGCGTCTGGCGCCCGGCAGGTACGAGGTGACGGCGCGGCACTTCCAGCAGGGCGGCGTCGAGTACTGGGGTGCGGCCGACGTGGAGGTGACGGGCGCCGACCTCGACGGCGTGTCGATTTCGATGCGCCCTGGCACCATCGTGCGTGGACGGGTCGTGAACGACATCGGCGAGCCCGTGGGCGTGCCCGTGATGGTGTCGCTCACGCCCGATAACGAACGTGCGCCGAGGGCACAAGCCGTGCGCACGTACTCGGACGGATCGTTTCGCATCGAGGGCGCGTTCGGCCCGCAGCGCGTGGGGGCAGTCGAAGGTCGAAGGGTCCCTGGCGCCGAGGTGCCAGGAATCAACGTGCGGCGCCTGCAGGACATCGCGCCAGCCACGCGCGCCATCACGACGTGGTGGATGAAGTCCATCGCACTGAACGGCCGCGACGTCACCGACGAGGCCATCGACATCGAACAGAGCGGCGGCTCGCTGGTCGTCACGATGACCAACCGCGCGTCGCGCGTGGCTGGCACGGTGGCGTGGAACCGCGCCCGCAGCGCGCGCCGGCCGGTCGTGATGGTGTTTGCCGACGACGACACACGCTGGGCGCGCCCCACGCGGGTTGTGGGCGCATCGGAAGTCGACGACGCCGGGCGGTTCGATGTGCGCGGCCTGCCCGCGGGCGACCGGTACCTGGCCGTGGCGGTCGAAGGCGCGGCGCGCGCCGTGCTGGCACGGCCCGAGATGCTGGCGGCGCTGCGCGGGTTGGCCACGCCGCTGCGCATCGACGAGGGCGGCACGCACCAAGTCGCACTGACGGCCGTGCCGCGGCCACGGCCGTAGATGGCGCGAGACAAGACCCACGGGCGGCCTGTGGGAGCCACTCGTGGGTCAGGACGACGCTTCCCAGCGCGTCGCATGCCGGACGAGTCAGCGAATGGCCGGCGCACCGTGCGATGCGTCATCGCCAGCGAACTGGAACTCCGCGAGCTGCTTCATGCCGCTGTCCTTGCCAGGACGCAGCACCACGATCGCCGTTTCGGAGGGCTGCCGCTCGAGATGCGTGCAATGGAAGGTGATGAGGGGCATACGCCGTTCGGCCGCCTCGAAGATGTAGGTGCACGGCTCGCCCCGCGCCATGCGCGCGTCGTCGTGCTGGATCACGTAACGGCCCATGAGAATGGCACCAGTCACCCTGACCGGTTCGCGGAACGTCACCACCAGGGTCTGGACTTCGGGCTTCACGGGAAAGCCCAGACCCGCCGAGGCCACCTTCGGGTCGTTGCGGTCGCAGCACGGCATCGGCGTCGCGTCGGCAACGGGCTTGTGGTGGTCACAGCAGGCCATGGGCTTAGCCCCTGCGGCCGGAACCTGGTCGTGGGCGGCGCAGCACGCCATCGCGGCGGCCGGGGCGCCATGGCTCGAGTGGTTCTGCGCGAGGGCGGCAGTCGTGCCCCAAGGGGCGAAGACGAATCCGGCAAGCAGCGAAGCGGCGAAGAAGTGCGTCCGCATGTGACCCTCCGTCGGGCGCCCAACGCGGCCAACCGTGTGACGCGGCGTAGCGCCGTGTCCGTTGCGCGGGTGGCGCTAGTCGCCACGACAGTTCTCACTACAGCGAAACCCATGCCGCGGGAAGGGCGCGAGTTTGGGGCCGTTTGCGGCAGACTTGGAGGAACTCACCCGGGACGCTGGGGGATTTCACGGCTCGGGGGCTCGGTCTGGGAAATGATCCCCACGATTCGTGGCCGCGTCCGCAGTAAACAGCCTGGAGCCCGATCTCGTATGCCGTGCACAATGAGCCCCCTCCGTCGTGCCCTGTTCGTGATCGTGGTGGTCGTGCTCGCCATGGGCGCGACGCCGGCCATCGCGCAGCCAGGCGGCGGTCAGCGCACTCCGGCCCGAGGCCTCCGCCCTGGCGAAGAGGCCCCGAAGGGCACTGCGATACTCAAGGGCGTGGTGGTGGCCGCGGATACCGGCGCGCCCATCCGCCGGGCGCAAGTCCGGGCCACGGCGCCTGACAGCGGCGACAACCGCATGGCAACCACCGACGAGCAGGGCCGCTTCGAGATTCGCGAGCTGGTCGGCGGCCGTTACAACCTCACGGCGTCCAAGGGCGGATTCGTCACCTTGCAGTACGGGCAGCGGCGCCCAAGCGAACGCGGCACGGCGGTGGACCTGCCCGCCGGCTCCACAATCGAGAAACTCACAATCGGTCTTCCCCGCGGCAGCGTGATTGCCGGCCGCATCGTGGACGAGTACGGCGAGCCGCTCACCGGCGCCCAGGTGCAGGTGCTGCGCTACGCCTACGTCAACGGTGCACGGCAGCTGCGGGCGGCGGGACAATCCGACCGCACCGACGACCAGGGGTCGTTTCGCGTGTTCGGGCTGTCTCCAGGCGACTACGTCGTGTCGGCCAGCCTGCGCGAAGATCGTCCCGGCATGCGCCTCGGCAATCCCGACGACCAGCCGTCCGATGGCTATGCGCCGACCTACTACCCCGGCACGACCGGTGTGGCCGACGCGCAGCGTGTGACGGTCGCGCTCGGGCAAGAACTGAGCGGCATCACCTTCGGCCTGTCGCTGGCGCCCCTGTCCCGGGTCCGCGGCCGCGTGCTGGCGCCGGCGGGCACGGAAGCGGGCGGCCTCGTGATGGCTGTGCCGGCGGGCGGCGCGCCGTTCGGCATGGGCATGGGCGGCACGCGCGGCGCCGCGGTCGCGGCCGACGGATCGTTCGAACTGCCCGGCCTCGCACCCGGTAATTACACGCTGATGGTGCGGCCGCAGGGCCGGCGCAGCGACGGCGGGCTGGCAGGCAGCACGCCCATCACGGTGGCCGGAGGCGATCTCGACAACGTCTCGATCGCCCTGATGCCCACGGCCGTGGCCGCAGGCCGCGTCGAAGCCGACACGGGCGCAGCCGGGGCCTTTCGCGCCACGCAGGTGCGCGTGAGCACGGTGCCGGCGCAGCCCTCAGCCCCGCAGCTTGGCGGCAACGCCCAGACCGGCCTGGCCGACGATTTCACGTTCGAACTGCGGGGCGTCTTCGAGCCGTCGTACCTGCGTGTGAACCTGCCGCCTGGATGGAACCTGAAGGCCGTGATGCTTGACGGACAGGACGTGACCGACGTGCCGCTGGCGTTTGCTCCCGGATCGCGCGTGAGCGGCCTGCGCGTCGTGCTCACGCAGGCGACGACCGCGGTGACCGGTACGGTGCGCGACGACCGCGGCGACGTCGTGCTCGATTCGACCGTGGTCGTCTTCCCCGCCGACGAGACGCAGTGGTCGTTCTACTCGCGCTTCATCAAGACAGCGCGGCCCGACACGACCGGCACGTTCACGTTCTCGGCCCTGCCGCCGTTGAAGGAATACCGCGTGCTCGCCGTGCAGGGGCTCGAAGAAGGTCAGGCGCTCGATCCGGAGTTCCTGGCCAGCATCCGCGACCGCGCGGAGCGGCTGTCGATCAACGACGGCGAGACCAAGACGCTCGACCTGCGTCTTCGACAGTAGTCGCCAGCGGCGACGGCGCGCAGATACCCCGGCCGTGGGCTGCCGCGGTGCAGGTCCTCGCGGCGAAATCGGAGCCCTCGCCGAAGCGCTCTGTGTTCCGCCAATCGCACCGAGAGTCCGGGTGACACGGACGCGAGGCGAATAGCGGGCGTCGTTCGTACATCAGACCAGTCGGCGGAAGGTGCGAGTGGCCGGCGGGGCGAGGTTGAGCCGCGAGGACCTGCACCGCGGCAGCCCACGGCCAGCCGGACATGCGGCCGGAGTACACACTGGCGGCTCCGGTCAAGCGACTGGCGCGCCGGGTCATTCATTGGCATCTCCGCATCGACGATTCTCACCTGGCACCGATCTTCGACGGCATGACGCCGCTGAAGTTAGTGCACGAGGAGAATCCCGATGTTTCGCACTGCCCTGGCCCTGACCGCCCTGCTCGGCTTTGCCATTCCGGCGTCCGCTCAAACCGCTCCTGCCGCGTCCGTCGCCGCTGAGGCCGACGTTCTGGCGTACGGCCTTTCTGGATACTCCGGCATCTTCAGCGTGACGCTGCCCAGCAGGCTGCAGGTCGCCGTCGGGATGGGGCGCTATGACCCCCCGTCGTTTCTCTTGAGCGGCGATGCGAATTACGACCGGGCGCAGTGGAAGGCGACGGTCACGTCGATTCAGGTCGCGCGGGCGACGTACCGGTTTCGCGGCGCGATGAGGAGCGGGCCGGCCCTTGGCGCGGTCGTGCTCAACCAGAACTGGAGGCTGCGCTCGGAGCCGCTGGCCGGCGAGACGCGCTTCAGGACCCTGAGCGTGGGCGTGACCGGCGGCTACTACATTCACCTCGGCCGTCATTTCTACCTGTATCCGACGGCAGCCTTCACCCACAACGGCGTCTCGGGCAGTACCTCGATCAAGGGCACGAGCTACCAGGTCGAGCGCTGGTCGCCCAACGCGTCTCTACACGCCGGATGGGAGTGGGGTCGACGCTAAGCGCTGGCGGCGCGGAATTCGGTGGGGGCTGCACCAGTCCAGCGGCGAAACGCGCGAGTGAACGCACTGGGCTCAGAGAAACCAAGCAGAAACGCCACGTCGGTCGCCGACGTGCCGGGGCGGGACAGATGTTCAATGGCCAGGTTCTTGCGCACCTCGTCCACAAGTTGGCGAAACGAGGTCTGTTCCTCACCAAGGCTGCGCTGAATCGAACGCTCGCTCATCGCCAGCTCCGAGGCGACCTCGGAGAGCGACGGCACGGTGCCCTTGAGGCGCGCCCCGAGGACGGCGAGCACACGTCCGCTGATGCCACCGCGCGCGGTGAGTTCCTGCGACCTACGGCGGGCGTCACCTTCGAACACCTCGAGCAGCGCGGGATCGGCGGAGATGAACGGCGTGGCAAGCGCGGCGCCGCTGTAGACGACGGAGTTCTGGGACTGCTCGAAACGGACCGCCGGTCCAAGGACGCGAAGATGCTCGCCAATCGCCGCTGGAGCCCGATGGCGGAATGTGATCTCGATCGGATCGAGAGGGGCCGTGGCGAGTCGCTTGAGCGTCACGACGATGCCCGCGGCCAGTGTTTCCACGACCTGTCGCGCATCGCGGTGCAGAAAACTGTCGAGCCCCTCGACCGCGCCGAATCGGCAGGTCGTCTGGCTGGCGCCTTCGACGAGTTCCACCTGCAGCCCCTCGTTGAGGAGCGGCGCATAGCGGCTCAGCCGGTCGAGCGCCTCACCGGCCGTGCGGCAACTGAGGACCACGTAACCCACTATGCTGAGCGCGCCGGGATTGTACGACTCGGCCGCATGAAGTCCGACGTCGGGATCACCGGTCAGTTGCACGGCGAGCGGCCACAATCTTTCCATGAACGCCGCGGGGACGCGCGAATTCGGCTGCTGCACGATACCCGGATCGATGCCGGCCGCGCGGCATACATCCACACGTGGATGGCCCTGGCGCTCGAGGAAGCCAAGAAAATCAATCACCAGCGAGGTGGCCAGCGTGGCCTCGCGCATCATGCAATGGAGTGTACTGTGCCTACCATGTCAACTTCGCGGAGCCGCATCATCATTGGCGGCGCGTCACTGGTCGCTGCGACGATCTTGTTCGCCGCGGTCTTCAGCTACCTGGCCGCGGCGTTCGACTACCCGGCAGTGCTCGCTCGCCCGGCGGGCGACGTGCTGCCGGCCCTGCTCGCGCTCGGCCGCAGCGGCCGAGTCGTCTGGCTGGTGTACGGGTTGATCCCGCTGCTGCTCGTGCCGACCGCAATTGGCGTCCACGAAGCGGCACGGGCGACGGCACCGCGACTCGGTCGAGCCATCCTGTGGCTGTCGACACTGAGCGCGCTGGCGATGATGACCGGTCTGCTTCGCTGGCCGACGCTCCACTGGACGCTCGCCCAAGCATGGGCGTCCGCGTCGCCGGCCGCTCGCGACGTGCTCGCCAGCCGGTTCGCAACGGCGAACCTTTATCTCGGCAACGTCATCGGGGAGTTTGCCGGCGAGCTGTTCTTGAACGGCTTCTTCCTTGTGTCGTCAATGGCCCTCTCGACCGGGCAACCGCGACGGCGCTGGCTCGCGTTCTCGGGCGTTGCCGCCAGCGCGCTCGGCTGGATCGCGATGCTGCGCAACCTCACGCCACTCGTGGCGCCCGTTGCGACACTCAACAACGTCGTGCTCCCAATGTGGATGCTGACCCTCGGCCTGGCACTGGCCACCCACGGCCGTACGTTCAAGACACGCGTCTGAGACGGGCCTGAACGCGAAGCGGCAATACCGCATCGCGCTCGAACTTCGGCCACACGATCTAAGGCGCTGCGGCACAGATCGTAGTCAGAAACTGGGGCGCGCTCATCGGTCTCATGGGCATCCTGCTCATCTACGGCGCGTTTCGCGAACACGCGCGCCGCCTCGCCCTGCTGGTCGTAGGTGCCAGCAAGGTGGTCTTCATTGCCCTGGTTCTGTCTCTTGGGCAAGAGTTCCTCCAGTTCCAGGTAGGCGTGTGGGCAGATCGATGGTGGAATGGTGCGCGTCATACGGCCCACGTCGAGCCAGGCGCCTTCGGCGTCGTGGCGCATTCGCACCAGCGAGGCTTCGCACACGAGTCGCTGAGACGTTTCCATCGAACGCCAACGGCATCATCCTCAGCGAGATCCCGAGATCGCCCCTTCGCGACAAGTCGTTCCCCTGACGTAGCCGTCGAAGTGCCTGGAAGCGGCGGGGGGCGTAGCACGGGCGCATACTTGACGTAGGTCTACGATGGCAACCAAGAGCATCGCCGTTCCGGACGCGATCTACGAGCGCGCGCAGGCAGCCGCCGCTGCTGAGGGCACGACCCTCGAGACGTTTGCCGCGAAGGCGCTCGAGCGAGACCTCGCGCGGCGCTGGCTGGAACGCATCGGACGTGACAGCGACGTGCGTCGTGGCTCGATGACCGATGCCGATGTCGAGACCATTGTCGAGCGTGCCGTGCAGGAGTCTCGTTCGCGGTCGTGAAGCGGGTCGACGCCGATGTCCTCGACTGGTTCAAGACGCAAGGACCGAGGTACCAGTCGCGCATCAACGCAGTGCTACGCTCGTTCATGACGCAGGCCAACACCACCGTCCGCCGAAAGGGCTAACAGCCGACGCGCCGCGGGCCGCTTGTCGGCGCGCGGCTGATTCGGCGTCGTTGTTAGACCGACAACGAAAGGCCCACATGGGTATTGGAGTGTGGCTCTCACTACTCGTCACCCTCTGGCAGGGCACGCCGGTGGTGTTTGAGTGCGACTGCTGGCCAGGAGAGGGGCGCCCCAGGCTGCGCGCGTTCTCGCCGCTTGCGCTTCATACCGAGCCGGAGCCAGAAGCGAGTGGCTCGCGCCTGACCGTGCCCACCTCCCAAGACCTGGTATTTGATCAGGTCGTTACTCGCACAAGAGCAGCAGCGCCCGTCAAGGTCCTTCAGGCGACTTCCATGTCAGGGCTTCGGTTTGGCGCCGTGGTGCGGGTGTCGCGCAACGCCGACTTCGGAAGCGACGTCGTGCGCGGGCACGTGAACGTCACCCCCCAGACTCGCGTCGACTACCTACAGTACATCGGGGAGGGCGCGTGCTTCGTCCGCGTCGAAGGAGTTGTATGGGCCGTCGAAGACTGTCCGACACGCTTCGAAGACGCCTACACGGTTGAGGGTGTGCCAGTAGTCGAGTTCTGGGCGCGCATCATCCATCAAGGCCGGGCCAGAGGGTGGGTGCTTGTCGATGGCAAAGGCGTCAAAGTGATTGGTCGAACCTTCTGACTGAGCGGTCTGACCACAGCTTGCAGCCGACGCCGGCTTGGTAAATCATGAGGCCGCCGCGGCTGATTTGGCGTCGACGAACGACCGTTCAATGGAGCGCACGCATGGCGACACGCAGGGCAACTGACACGGAGGAGGCCGTCGGCGGGCTGTTGCGCGCCTACCCGCCGGAAGTACAGGCCGTTGCGCTTCGAGTCCGCGAGTTGATTCTGCGCACACTGCCGCGAGCCGAGGAGACTGTCGATTCGTCTTCGAAGCTGCTCGGATACGGATACGGCTCGGGGTATCGCGGTGTCGTGTGCACCCTCATTCTGAGCAAGGCCGGCGTCAAGCTGGGCGTGTTCCGCGGTGCCGAACTCCCCGATCCAGAGCGTCTGCTTGCGGGCAGTGGCAAGGTCCACCGGCATATCCCCTTCAAGTTGGTAGAGGATGTGGAAAGACGGGGTGTCACTCAACTCTTGGCCGAAGCACTCGCCGCATGGCAGCTGAGGTCTGGCGAGGGTGCTGTTGGGCGGACCTTGCGCAAGGTGGAGGGGGTTCAAATGGACGATCCGCTGGTCGAGACGTGGGAGATCAACGCACGGATCAACATCTACCTCGTCGGGGCACTACCATCGCCCGCGTTGTCCGCGGGGGCAACATCGGGGGGCCGCACGGTTGGCGAAGCGCTGGCCCACATGCACAACGTCAGGTTGATGTGGCTAAAGGCGGCCGCGCCGGACCTGCTCATAGGACTGGAGAAGTTCGAGAAAGGCAGCAGCATCTCGTCGTCAGGCCTAGTCAAGGCGCTCAATGCCTCCACGGCGGCCATCACGGAGCTAGTAGCAAGGTCGCTGAGCGGTGGCGGAAAGATCAAGGGGTTCAAGCCGCACGTGCACGCGTTCGTGGGCTATCTCGTGTCTCACGAATCGCATCACCGCGGCCAGATCGCACTGGCGCTCAAGCAGTCCGGGAAGCCGCTAGAGAAGACGGTCTCGTTCGGCCTGTGGGAGTGGGGCAGTCGCTGAGGCTACCCCACGACGAGATGCCCCTGACAATCCGCTCGTGCTCACGATCCGGTCGCCAGGCTAGAACAGATCTCCGTGCCAGTAGGCGATGTCCGATGGGCTGAGCGGGGGCATCGGCAACGTGCGGTCGCGCAGCGGCCGGATCATCATCACTTCGGTGGTGGGCGTCACCGACGCCACTTCGACCTGCGGCGGCCGCAGGTCGTGCGGCCAGTAGCCACTGATGCGCGGCGGGTCGAGCGACGGCTCGCGGGCCAGCATCACCTGCAGCATCGCGCCCAGCCGCGCGCCCGAGGGATCGCGATCGCCGGCATCCTCGATGGTCCATTCGCCCTTGTAGACCGTGCAGACCATGTAGGCCACGGCCATGTGGCCTTCTTCAGCGACCAGGAACTCGACCTGCCGCAGCCCAGCCGGCCCAAGGCCCGCCAGCAGCCGCTGCCTGCTGATCGCATGCCGGATGAAATCGTCGCTGCGATCGAGCGCGAAGCGCGCCTTCGATGAGCGGGTGAGACCGAGCTCGGTGAGATGCGCGAGATCCTTGTCGTCGCCGGCCCGCACCAGCATCGCCGGCGCGCCCTTCTTCGTCAGCACGCGCAGGGTGGTCGTCTCGAGCGGAATGGGGACGAAGTCGAGCCGCTCGTACAGAGCCGGGCCGATGTCCGAGAAGAGCAGCGCAAACTCGAGTCCCTCGGTGTTGGCGGCATCCACCAGGTGCGCGATCATCGCCGACGCGGCCCCGCGGCCCCGCAGCACCGTGGGGGTGAACAGCGCGCCGATGCCCAGCACGCGACGGATGCGCCCATCGACACGGGCCGAAAGGTCGTAGCGCTTGGCGCTGGCCAGCAGGCGCGGCCCGTCGAAAAGCGCCACGCGCTCGATGTGCCCGGCGCCCCACGCCGTGCGGCGCTCGGCCGCCTGCAACTTAGCGTAGGCCTCGACGGTCAGGCCACCACCCCACAGCGGGTAGGTATCGTGAAGAATCCGGTCGAGCACCGCGTCGGACGCGAGCTCCAGTCGTAGGGCCATGGGTTCTCTGACAGCCGGCGGGCACGCCGCCGATCCTGACAAGGTTACCCCAGCCAGACGCGTATCATGTTCCGGTGACTATCGCCGATCTCCACACGCCCGCCGTGCTCATCGAGCGCCCCCGCCTGCAGGCCAACATCGCGCGCATGCAGGAGGCGGCCGACCACGCCGGCGTCACGCTGCGGCCCCACGCCAAGACGCACAAGAGCCCGCTTGTGGCCATGATGCAAATCGATGCCGGCGCCGCCGGCATCTGCTGCGCCAAGTTAGGCGAGGCGGAGGTATTCGCCGCGGCCGGAGTCAAGGACATCCGGGTGCCGTATCCGCTGCAGCCGTCGCACTTTTCGCGCGTGCGCGCGTTGCAGGCGATCACCCGGCTGTCGTTCGTGGTGGACGACCTCGAGGTGGCGCGCGGATGGTCTCACGCCATGACGGCTGCGGGCAGCCTGGTAGACGTACTCGTGAAGATCGACGTCGGCCTCCACCGCTGCGGCATCTCGTCCGATCCGCTCGACGCGGTGCCGTTCCTGCGCGAAGTGGCGACGATGCCGGGGCTGCGCCTCGCGGGCATCCTCAGCCACGCCGGACATGCGTATCACGCGCATTCCGACGCGGACATGGAGGCGATGGCAACTGGCGAGCGCGATCTCATCGCGGCGGTCGCCAGCGCCGCGCGCGGCAGCGGCATCGCGATCGGCGAAGTCAGTGCCGGGGCCACGCCCCCGGCGCGGTATTCCCTGCGGGTCGCGCGCGGCACCTTCACCGAGTTCCGTCCCGGCAACTACGTCTACTTCGATCGCACGATGCTCGGCCTCGGCGCCGCCACCCGAGACGATTGCGCGCTCACGGTGCTGGCCACGGTGGTCAGCACGCCGGCGCCCGACCGGGTCGTGCTCGACTGCGGTAGCAAGATCCTGGCGGCCGACCTCGCCCGCGGATTCACGGCCGTGACTGGGCACGGCGACGTGTATCGCGGGCTCGCGCCGGAACCGGGCGAGCGGCCGGATCCGCACTTGCTTGTCGAACGACTCTCGGAGGAACATGCCACGGTACGCGTGGCGCCAGGCGCCGCGCCGCTCACGCCGGGTGACCGCGTGCGGGTATTGCCCAACCATGCGTGCGTGGTGTCGAATCTGGTCGACGAGGCCTGGCTCGTGCACGGGCTCGACGTGGTGAGCGCGCTGCCGATTGCGGCCCGCGGCAAGGTGCAGTAGCGCGATGACTCGGCAAAAGGACACACACGTGAGCGATAGCCCGATGACCGGCGAAGCCCTCGGCATGGTAGAGACGCGTGGCTTCATCGGCATGGTCGAGGCCGCCGACGCCATGCTCAAGACGGCCAATGTCGTGTTCGTGGGCTGGCAGAAGGTCGACGCCGGGCTGGTCACGGCCATCGTGCGTGGCGACGTGGGCTCGGTCAAAGCCGCCACCGACGCCGGCGCCGCGGCCGCGCGGCGGGTCGGCGAACTCATCGGCGTGCACGTCATCCCCCGTCCCGCCGACGATCTGGAAGACGTGTTTCCCATCAGCCCCAAGCGCTGACACCCTGCCCAGGGCGTGTTGCGTGCTAGCGCACGACGCGGTACACCCGCACCGCGCCGCCGTCATCGCGCGACGTCGCCACCGGAACGACGTCGCGGCGCACTTCGAGCGCGGCCACCACGCGCCCAAATGCCGTGCTCGTCTCGTAGTACTGCTCGTGCACAAGCAGATACTCTGCGCCGGTGGCGCGCAGGGCCTGCATCGCGCCGTCGTCGGGGAATCCCCGCATGGCGTCGAGCAGCCGGAGATACGCGGGCGGATAGAAGCCGCTGTTGCCATTCAACAGGGCGTGGCGGTGGTACTGGGCGAAGTACTGGTAATTGGCTTCCGCGCCGGGCAACGCCTCGGGCAACGGCAAGGGCGTGTGCACGATCACCGTGGGCGGCAATGCGCCCAGGAGCTGGTACACCGGCGGCACCTTGGACGGCAGAGAACGCACCGGCACGGCCGCGGCGTACTCGACGCCCATGAGTGCCAGCACCAGCGTGGCGACCAGCGTGGCCCCGGGCAGATGCCCCCAGGCTGCCGCCAGATTCGCGCAGCCGAGCCCCGCCAGTAGCGCCACACCCAGGAGTACCACCGCGCCGAACCGCGCGGGCACGCGGAGCCCACGATACGGTGGCGCCAGGCGCCGCAGCAGCGGATACGTCACGCCGTTGAGCCCGGTCGAGGCCTCCATCGCAAAGGCGGTGGTCACCGCGAGCGCCATCGTCCAGGGTGCGGCAGGCGTCGCAAGCGCAGAGACGGCAAGCGACGAGGCCAGGAGCCCTGGGAAGAGACGCTGCTCGTAGTCGTCGGCCCCGGCCGTCCATCCCCAGAAGCGACTGGCCGGCGGCGACACGGCGTAGCTCCCGAGCGTCGCGCTGTAGGCCTGCACGTCGAGGTCCGACCGCTCGCCCACGACCTGGCGCGCCCGCTGATACGGCACGGCATAGGCACCGGCGACGAGCGCGGCACATCCGAGCGCCACCGCTGCGCGCGTCCGCGTGGCCGCCGCGATCCGTGGCCGCGTGCGCAGCCACTCCAGTCCCGCGATGAGGGGCCACACCGTGAACAGGAACACGCCGTAGTAGATGCTGCAGAGGAACTGCGCGGCCAGCGACCCACCGAGCAGCCACACCGCCCGGCCACGGCCGCGCAGAATCCGCGAGGTCGCAAGCACCGCCAGCGGCATCCATGCCGTCCACAGCAGCTCCAGGTGGATCACGTGGTCGAGGCGGCTGGGCGCCCCCGTGAAGATTACCGCCGCCACGAGCCCACCCCACCGGCTCCCCGAGAGCTCGCGCGCGCAGGCGTACATCGCGAGACCTGCGGTGAGGTACGCCGCCCACACGAGTGCCCAGTAGACGAGCGCCACCGGCACGCCCGCCGCAATGAAGGGCGCCCCGATCAGGGCCGGCAGGGCGATCGCGTCCGAGTAGAGCAGGACGTCGCTGGCGGGATAGAAGATGTTTCCGCCAAAGAGCCCGCCGGCAGCGCCGCTGGCGAGATTGCGCGTCCATTGAAAAAGCCGCCACGACGAAAAGAGCGGGTCCTGGTGGGCAGGTACCAACCACGGGCCGGTGGCGAGCGGCCACGTGGACACGATGGTGATGACCGCCACCACGAGCAGGGCGAGGACCCACTCGCCTGGGCGGCCAGGCCGAACGTCGCGGCCGGGCGACGTCACTCCGACGCCGAAGCGCCGGCCGACAACTCGCGCGCCACCGCTTCGGCGTCGGCGGCCCCGGCGAAGTCCTTCGGCGTGAGCCCGCCGGCGCTGTGCGTGCTGTACCGCACGAGCACACGACGGTAGTGGATCTCGATATCGGGATGGTGGTCGGCGGCCTCCGCTGGCGCCACGAGCGCCGACACGAAGGCCACGGCGTCCGGGAACCCGCCGAAGGTGAACTCCTTCGTGATCGCGCCGTTGTCCAGGCGCCAGCCGGGCAGGCGGGTGAGTCGATGCAGGGCGTCGTCGGTGCCGATCACTGAGGCCATAGGCGAAGTCTACAACCGTCCGGCGCGCGACGGGGCCACGGCGGCGAGCGCCGGGTCGCTCGTGTCGCCCTGCGCGAGCTGCCTGACGAGTGCGGCCGTGAGCGGCGCCAGCAGCGCGCCGTTCCGGTAGTGTCCGCAGGCATAGATCAAGCCTGGCAGCACCTCGGACCGTCCGATATACGGCAGGTCGTCGGGGGAGCCCGGCCGCAGTCCGCGCCGCGCCTCCACGAAGGTCGCATCCGCCAGCGCCGGCACGAGCGCCGTGGCGGCGTTCAGCAGCTGCGCCACACCCCGCGCCGTGGCGCGTTCGTCGAATCCGACGTCTTCCGAGGTGGCGCCCACGAGCACCGTGCCATCGCTCCAGGGCACGAGGTAGACATCGCTCGCCCACACGATGTGGCGCAGCGTGCCGGGCGGCGTGGCTAGACACAACAGCTGGCCGCGCACGGGCCATACGGGCATCGGGTCGGCGCCCGCAGGCGCCAGGGCCGCGGCCCAGGCCCCGGCCGCCAGCACCACTTGCGCCGCGTGCACGGGGCCGCCGGAGGTCTGTACGACGAGTCCACCTGCGCCACGTGCGACCGACGTCGCGGCCACGCCCGTTGCCACCTCGGCGCCTCGTGCGACGGCCGCGGCCGCGAGCGCCGCGGTCATGGCCGGCACGTTCACGGCCGCGTGGCAGGGAATGCGGAGCGCGCCGAGCGCGCCGGCGTGCAGGGACGGCTCGGCCGCCCGCAACGCCTGATCCTCCAGCCACTGTCCCGTCACCTGCTCGGCGGCAATCATCGTCCGGGCGCGCTGAAGACGCGCGACATCGGCGCTCGTGACCGCCACTTCGAGCGTGCCGCACCGGGCAAACCCAACCGGCAGCCCCGAGCGCTCGACGGCGCTGGCCACGAACGCTTCGTACAGGTCGAGCGAACGCCGTCCCAGTTCCCGCAGTGGGCGCGAGTCGTGGCCCTCCACATACGGCGCCAGCACGCCGGCGGAGGCCTGCGACGCGCCTGCGCCCGTGCCGCGTCCGTCGACGAGACGCACGCGCATGCCTGACTCTGCCAACTCGAATGCCACGGCGCAGCCGATCACGCCGCCGCCGATGACCAGCACATCTACGTCCTGCGTCGCCACGCCGTTAATGTACAACGACCGGACCCTATGGTGGCGGGCGGCGCACTGCGCCGGACGCGCAGCGACCGGCCGCGACAGGCGCGAGTGCAATCACGCGTTCTCGAATCGGGATATCGCCGGGCAGCGTCCCCGCCGGAATCCGGCGTGCAAGTAACGGTGTGAGTCGCCGTGGCGCTGCCCATGCACTGCGAAGTCTTGCCGGCTGTGCCCATGGGAGGCTGCGGGTGCTAGGGTCTACTATCGACCACACCCTTTGGGGGACACTCGTCGTCGAATCGTGAGGCGGTGCCGACCTCGCGGCGAACATCAGGAGACACGCCATGAATCGTCGGTCATTCTTACAGCAGTCGGGCGCGTTTGCCGGACTGGGCTTCGCCGGCCTGGCCGGATGCGGAAAACGCGCGAGTGCTCCTGCGGCGGGCGCGGTGCAGGCGCTGCCGTTTTACGACGCGGTGGGGCCGATCGTCCCGATCCGGGCGCATGTCGACCGGATCTTCCGGACGACGGTGTGCTTGAGGCCGTTTCGCGCCGCCGGGCCAAGGATGGACGTCGAGCACGTGGGCAACAAGGTGGTGGTGCACAATTTTGGACACGGCGGCAGCGGGTGGTCGCTGTCGTGGGGGGCTGCCGAGATCGCAGTAAACAAGGCTCGCGAGGCTGCGGCGGGAAGCCGCGACGTGGCGGTGATCGGTTGCGGAGCGCTGGGTCTGACGGCGGCGATCACGGCGCAACGAACGGGGCTGCGCGTGACCATCTTTGCGAAGGAACGCCCGCCGTACGTGCGGTCGTCGAGGGCGACCGGCGTGTGGAGCCCGGACTCGCGCATCGCGTTGACGTCGGCTGCGGCTCCGGAGTTCGGCGTCCAGTGGGAGGCGATGGCGCGGACGTCGTTTGCCATGTACCAGAGCTACCTCGGGCTGCCAGGACATCCAATTGAGTGGACGGACGCGTACATGCTCTCGGACACCGCACCGGCGGAAGACAGCGCGGCTGAACAACGAGGGGCGAACCCGGGCCCGGCGACGCGGCCGGCGGGCTCTGTGACCCATGACTTTGCGCACTACGAGCCGCGGATTGCCGACATCACGCCGGACCCCCAGGATTTGCCACCGGGGACGCATCCGTTTCCCACGAACTACGCGACGCGGACATCGCGGCTGACGTTCAATGTCGCCGACTACTCGCGGCAGTTGATGAACGACTTCCTGATTGCCGGCGGCGTGGTCGAAACCAGGGAGTTTCAATCACCGCACGATGTGGCCTCGGTGCCGCAGAAGGTGATCATCAATTGCCCTGGGTATGGCGGCAGAAAACTCTGGTCGGACGAGAGCATCGTACCGGTGCGGGGCCAGATCGCATGGCTGATTCCGCAAGAAGACGTCCACTACAGCCTGGTGTACAAGGACGTGAATGTGGTTGCGCGACGGGATGGCATCGTCGTGCAGCCGATTCCCGGCGGCGACGACTATGGCTGGAACGACGCCAACGAGGAACCGAACCGGCAGGAAGCCGAAGCGGGGGTCCTGCTGGTCAAAGAGCTCTTCGATCGCATGGCCGCCATGCGGCAGTGAATCGTTGACGCCGAGGGGCGCACGTGCTGGCCGCGAGTCGTTCTGTGCACGCGGAACGGACTCGAGGACCGTCCTAGAACGAGATCGTGGCGCCGAGCTCGATCCGCCGGGCCGGGCCGGCCGAGGTTGCGACCCCGAAGAAGGGCGACCGAAGATTGCCCGTGAACGCGTTGAGGTTCGTGCGGTTGAACAGGTTCTGGAGATTCGCGTAGAGATCCAGCCGGTACCGCGAGTTCGACCCCTCCATGACGACCATCTGCGGACCGTCGCCTCCCCCGCCCCCCGGACCACCGCCCATGCCGCGCTGGGCCGCGGCCCCGCCCGCAGGAGGCATCGGCGGCCCGCCCATGGGCACGCCTTCGGCACCGCCTCTCAAGAGGCCACCGAGATTGAAGGACCGGGTGATGCGCAGGTCCGCATTGACCTGGGCCGCGGCGCGCGCCGCGTTGCGGCCGACGCCCTCGGGGCGGTCATTGAACACCGTGTCGCCGTTGGTGTCGACGCCCGTGGTGATGTTGTACGGCCGGCCCGACGACGCCTGCAGGTTGAACCCGGCACGCAGCCCGGCCAGCAGTGGAAAGTTCGCCATCACGAACACGCGATGCCGTACGTCTTGCATCGCCGGCCCCCAATCCGCATTGGGGTCGAGGGAGTCCGACGGCAAGCTGAGCGGGTTATCGGCCACGTTCCGCGTGCTGGCCCACTGATACATCACGTTGCCAAAGACGCGCCGGTTCGGCACCCGCACGTTGAGCCCGAGGCTCACGCGGTCCTGCGCCCGCTCGCCCGTGGACCGCAGCTCGGACACGTTGCCCACGAGCACGTCGGGGCGCACGCCGTTCACCGGCGCGTTCACGTTCACCGACCGCAGCATGCGGTAGCCGCGCGTCCACATGTAGTCGCCGCGAATACCCATCCAGGCCTTCAGGTTTCGATCGAAGCCAAGGGACGCCTGCTGCACGATCGGCTGGTCGAGCGAGGGCGCGGCCTGGATACGGCTCGCCGGTAGTCGCGTGCCTGGGGAGGTTGCCGTGAGGGGATACGTGGGGTTGACGACCACTTCGTCGATCTGGCGCACGCCGTCCACTCGCACGGTCTGCTCGTAGGTGCCCGACTCGAACCAGTCGTAGAACAGACCCCAGCCGCCACGCACGTTGGTCTTGGCCACCGTCCAGGTAAAGGCGGCGCGCGGGGCGAGGTTCCATTTGTCGTTCACGTGCGTCTGCAGTTCCTGGCGCAGGCCCAGGCTCACCTGCAGGTTCTTCCTGAGCCGGAAGTCGTCCTGGGCATACCAGCCCGCCTGGTACTGCGAATAGGACACGGCGGGATCGCCGACCCGGCGCGTGAAGTTGCGGGCCAGTCCGGCCTGGAACTCGGCCAGGCTCGAAAAGGTGTAGGTGCCGTTGGCATTGGCCTGCTGCGTGCTGTCCCAATGTCCAGCTTCAAACAGCAGCCCGGCGCGCAGCGCGTGCTTGCGCACCGTGAAATCCACGCTCTGGTCGAGCACGAACTGCCGTCCGTCGCGCACACCGGTCTGCCCGGAGCCCCCGCCTGTGAAGGCATCGAGCACCCGCAGTGTCGGCGTCTGCGACAGCGACGTGTTCTCGGTCGAGGTCTGCACGAACTCGAACTTCAATTCGCTGAAGGCCTTCTTGCCGAGCACTCGCGTGTTGCGCAGACGCAGCGTGTCGGTGACGGCATCGGTGCTGAAGGCACGTTCCGCCAGATCGAAGTCGCCCACGCCCTGATTGCGGCGGTCTTGCGTCCGCCGCTGGTACTCGGCGCGCACGGCGTTGCCGGCACCCAGGGCCTGCTCGACGCGAATACTGGCATTGACCACGTCGTTGGGCCGGCGCACCAGACCGCGCAGGGAGCCGTCGGGGGTGGCGGCCACGATCGTCTGCGAGTCGTAGGCCTGGTTGGCCTCGACCGAGAACGTCACGCTGGTCTTGCCCTTCACAATCGGCCCCTGACTGTTGACCTGCACCCGCTTGACCTGTTCGGGCGGCGTCACGTCGGCAAACGCATTGCGCGCATTCAGCGACTCGTCGCGGAACCCGAACGTGACGCGGCTGCGCCACGCGCCCATGCCGGGCTTGGTGATGACCTCCACGCGCACCATGCCGGCGTCGTGGTACTCGGCCGCGTACGAGTTGGTGCGAAAGCGAATCTGCTGAATCTGATCTTTCGGAGGCAGCCGCCCGCCGCGGAAGCCGTCCACGAAGATCTGCGCGCCCGGCCCGGCCATCTCCGCGAGCTGGTCGGCCATCTCGTCGGGATCGTCGGACAGAGCGTCAATCTCGTCCTGAGTGAGAGTGGTGGTGAAGCCGTTGTCGCGGCGCTCGGAGGCATCGGCGCCGCTCACCTGCACGTCTTCACGAATCGCCACAAGCAGCGTGAGGGTCGTCTGGTTGGCGCCCCGCTTCAGCGCGAGCGTTCCGCTCGACGGACGAAAGCCGGGAAACGTCGCGCCGATGGTGTACGAGCCGGGCGTCAAGTCGGCGGCCGTAGCGATGCCCGTGGCGTCGACCTGAAGCGCATGCTCCACGCCGTCGTCACCCACAAGCAGCACGACGGCACCGGGCAGCACGGCCCTCGTCTCGTCGATCACGGTGACCCGCAGCGACGCCCCGCCTCGGCTCTGGGCCACAGCGTTGGCCCCCATCAATACGACCGCCGCCATCAGTACCCCGATGATTCGAAACCCGGCACGCATGTCTATGTCCTCTGTCTGTCCGCGACGTGGGTCGCGCGACTACTTCTTGTCGAACAGGTCGGCCTTCACGGCGGGATTGACCTTGATCTTCTCGAGCGTCCATTCCTCGACCGGCTTGCCGTCGGCCGACAGGCTGATGTGTTTGGGCAGCTTCACGCCGTCGACCGAGCTGTACTCATCGAAGTTCATCTGCATGGCACTCGGCGTGGGCGGAGGCATGGCCGCCATGCGCCGCTGCATCTCTTCGGGACTGGGCCGCTGGCGTTCGCCGCCGGCGCCACCGCCGCCAGCACCCGCGCCACCACCGCCGCCGGTGCCGCTGCCGGGGCCGCCTGGCCCGCCTAGTCCGCCCGGGCCGCCGCCACGCTGGCCCGGGCCGCCCTGCATCATCATGCGCGGGCGGATCTCCTGGTAGCTGAGCATCAGGGGCAGATGCGTGGACTGATCGACGAAGAGCCGCAGGACTTGTCCGCGCGCGTCTTTCATCTCGATCATGTCGGCCTTGCCGTCGGGCGATTCCGCGACGCCGGCATAGGTGACCTCACCAGAGGCCGTGCCCAGCAGCGCGAACATCCAGCGCTGCATCTCGGACTTGAACGTCGTGGTGCGGCGCTTCTCGGCCTCGGCCGGATCCGCGCCGGGCGCGCCCGGAGGGCCGTCACGCATCACGATCTGCATTCCGCCGCCCATGCCGCCCCGGTTCTGCAGGTCGGTCCATGACGTCTCGCCGTTCAGCGCCTGCGTGCGCTCGACCGTGGCGGGGCCCATCTGCATCTCTTCGACCCGGTGCATCTTGTCGGGACCGACGAGCACGAGCGTGACGGTGCCTTCCATGTCGCGCTGCCCCATCTGGCGGCGGAACGGTCCCTCGACGCTCAAGCTCTTGACCTGATCCAGCTTCGCGCCGCCGAGCGCTTTGCGCATCTCGGTCACCACCTTGGCCGCCTGGTCCGCGGCCTGCTCGGCGGCGTACACCGGGAGCGGCACGACGCGGTCGAAACCAGGGGCGCCCACGCCCACGAGCATTGTCGCCGCTGCTGCCATCCACGCTTTCATGCCTGTCTCCTTCTCATCTCGCGCCGCCGGTCGAGAGGCCACGCGTGCGGTCGTTAACGGTCTGTCCATTCTGACGGAGCCGACGGGTGTTCCGACGTTAAGGCTCCGCAAAGGGTTTGTTAAGGATGTTAAATGCGTCATCGGCCGGAATTTCGGGCCTCTTTCGCATGCTAGAGTCGCTTCATGTTGCGGGGCGTTCTGCGTGTTGCCAAGACCACGTGGCTCGCGGCCACGGTGGCCGTGCTGCTGCCGGCCCTGGCCTGGCTGCAATACGACTGGGTCAATCAGATTGCCGACGCCGATCGCGATCGCAGCAAGCGGACGCTGCGGGCCGCGGCCGCGCAATTCACCTGGGCCGTCGATGGGGAGCTGTCGCGGCTAAGCGCCGGTCTACAGGTGGACGGCGCGATGGTCGAGCGCCGCGACTGGGACGCGTATGCGCTGCGCTACGAGACCGCCATCGCCACGCCCTCGACCGCCGCGCTCGTACGGCAGGTGTGGTTCGTGGAATCGCTGGGGTCGGCCGCAACCGGCGACGCCCGGCTCGTCGTGCACCAGTGGATCCCGAGCCGGCGGGTCTTCGAGGCCATCGAATGGCCCGCCGACCTCACGGCCCTGCGTGCGCAACTGCAGCAGTTCGTCGAGACCGCCGACGACGACGCCGTGGGCCGCCGCGAACGCATGGCCGCCTCGGCCGCGCTCGGCGACGAGCGCACGCTCGTCTCACCTGTGGTGCGAGTCTCGATGCCGCGCGCTGGCGACCGCGCAGAGCGGTTCCTGCCCGACGTGCAGGTCCGCGGCTTCACCGTCGTGTCGCTCGCGTTTGAGACTCTCACCGGCGAACGCATACCGGCGCTCGTGGCCGAGCACTTCCCTGAATCGGCCGACTACCGCGTGGCGGTCGTGTCGAGGATCGGCGGCCGCGTGGTGTTCGAGTCAGAGCCAGGCGCGGCCGCGGCGACCGCCGAGTCGGCCGACTTCAGCGGGTCGTTCCTGCGTCCCCACGTGGGCCCGATGATGGTCTTCACGCGTACGACCGGAGACGGACGGCTGGAGGACGGCCGCGCCGAGCTGTCACCATCGACGCCAGGGCCGCCCGAGATCGCGCGTGACGTGCGTGACGCGGGCGAAGCGCTCGACGCGCCTGACGCCCCTGGCCGCGCGGTGGTGAGCGTGATCGAAATGCGCGACGGCGACGGGCGCCGCTCGGTACGGACGCGTGCGATCACGCACGGCCAGGGCCACTGGGAGCTGCGCGTGCAGCACCGGGCCGGCTCGCTCGACGCCGCCGTGGCCGCGTCGCGGCGGCGCAACCTGTCGTTGAGCGGCAGCGTATTGGCGCTGCTCGGTGTGGCCGTGGCGCTCATCGCCGTCTCGGCCCGGCGCGCTCAGGCGCTGGCGCGAAGGCAGCTCGAGTTCGTCGCCGCGGTGTCGCACGAGCTGCGCACGCCGGTCGCGGTCATCAACTCCGCCGCGGGTAACCTCGCCGACGGCGTCGTGGGCGATCCGGCGCGCGTGAAGCGCTACGGCACGACCATCCAGACGGAAGCCCGACGGCTCGGCGAGACCGTCGAGCGCGTGCTGCAGATGGCGGGCCTGGGCTCCGGACGGCCGCTGCCCATGGCACCCGTATCGGCGGCGGCGGTCGTGCGCGATGCCGTGCAGCAGTCATCGACGGACGCCGACCGCGCCGGCGTCGACGTGCACGTGGACATCGCCGCGGATCTGCCGTCGCTTCTCGGCGATGCCGGAGCGCTGCGGTCGGCGGTGCAGAACCTCGTGGGCAACGCCATCAAGTACGCCGGGCACGACCGATGGGTGCACGTGCGCGTCTCTGGTGGCGCCTCGAAGCACGGACGCGAAGTGCGCATCGCCGTTGAGGATCACGGGCCTGGCCTCGACGTGGATGAACGACAGCTCGTCTTCGAGCCGTTCTATCGGGGGCGCGCGGCCGTCGCCAATCAAGTGCAGGGCAGCGGGCTCGGCTTGAGTCTCGTGCGCCGCATCGCGGACGCACACGGCGGACGCGTGGAGCTTACGACGGAACCGGGCCACGGCAGCACGTTCACGATCTGCCTGCCGGCGGCGCCGCCAGTGCGGGGCGCGACCGAGGCGACGGCAGCCGGAAATACCGAGGCGCGGGCGACGGCATCGTCGGCCCCGGCGTCGGCATCCTAGACGTGGCGAGCGGTCGTCTGCTGCTCGTCGAGGACGAACCGGGGCTGCAGCTCACGTTGGGCGACCGGCTGATGTCTGAGGGGTACGACGTCGAGACGGCCGGCGATGGTGAGGCCGGCCTGGCCCTGGCGACGAGCGGCGGGTTCGATCTCGTCCTGCTCGACGTGATGCTGCCAAAACGCGACGGCTTCGACGTGTGCCGCACGCTCAGGCAGCGCGGCATCACGACGCCCATCCTGATGCTGACCGCGCGCGGCCAGGTCGTGGACCGCGTGGTGGGCCTGAAGCTCGGCGCCGACGACTACCTGACCAAGCCGTTCGAAGCCATGGAGCTGCTGGCGCGTGTGGAGGCACTGTTGCGCCGGGCGGGTCAGGCACCAACAGCCGCGGCGCCCGCGGGGTCGGCCGGCTCAGCCAAGTACACCTTCGGCGAGGTGGTCGTGGACGTGCGGAAGGCCGAAGTGACGCGCGACGGCGTGGTCGTGGATCTCTCGGCCAAGGAGTTCCAGCTGCTGCGCTACTTCCTGGAGCATCGCGGTGCCACGTTGTCGCGCGACGAGCTGCTGCAGGAAGTGTGGGGCTACCAACACACGCCGTCCACCCGCACCGTCGACGTACACGTGGCCTGGCTGCGGCAGAAGTTCGAGGTCAATCCCAAGGTGCCGCAGATCATCCTGACCGCGCACGGCCTCGGCTACAAGTTCGCCGGCTGACGCGTCACGCAGGGACCCGCACCTGTTATCCTTGCGCCCGATGCGTCGCATCTGCGTGTTCTGTGGCTCCACTCCTGGCGTTCGCTCCGAGTACGCGGCGGCGGCTCGCGAGCTGGCCCGCGCGCTGGCGGCCCGTGGGGATGTGCTCGTCTACGGCGGCGGCAACGTCGGCCTGATGGGCGTGGTCGCCGACGCGATGCTCGAGGCCGGCGGCGAGGTCGTGGGCGTGATTCCGCACGCGCTGATGGCGCGCGAGATCGGCCACACCGGCGTCACGACGCTGCACGTCGTGGACTCGATGCACGAACGCAAGGCGCTCATGGCCGATCTGGCCGACGCCTTCATCGCCCTCCCGGGCGGCATCGGCACCTTCGAGGAGTGGTTCGAGGCGGTCACGTGGACGCAACTTGGCCTGCACCGGAAGCCCTGCGGCCTGCTGAACGCCCACGGCTTCTACGACGACCTGATCCGGTTCATGGAACACGCCTGGACCGAGGGCTTCATCAAGCCCGAGACGCGCGCGATCGTGCGCTACGGCGCCGATCCCGCTACGCTGCTCGATGACCTCGACGGCGTGACGATGCCGGTCGTGCCGGCCTGGATCACGCGCGGCCAGACCTAGCGGGGGTGAGGGCCGGGCGGCCAGGGCGAGGGCGGCCCCGGGGGACGTCACCCGGCAAACGACCAGAACGGGCCGGTGAACCCGGTGGACTCGAGCAGCGCCTGCGACGCCTCGAGCGAGCGCGGCTGCCAATCCGGCGCCAGGCGCCCGCGATACCAACGCCGGCCCAGGGCCGCCAACTGCGCCACCGGCACGACCCGTCCGGGCTCGCGACCCAACTGGCGTTCCCACGGCGCAACGTCCTCTTCCGACCGGAAGAGCCGAATGGTCGATCAGGTGAAGCCGATGTCGTCCCACCAGCGCGCCGCCGGCACGCCCACGTAGGCCACGGCCCCGGGATGCGCGTACGGCACGCCGCGCCGCACGCCGCCGGCAATCACGGCATTCGAGGCCGGACACGGCGTGGCGAAGGTGACATCCTGGTCGAGCGCGGCGGCGATGCCAAACGCGTCCCAGGCGCAGGTGGCCCAGACCGATCGCTGGCCAATCACGACCGGAAACGCCGTGGGCACGGCCGAGAACGGCATGGCCATCCACACTTCGCCGGTACCGGGATCGAGCACGATGACATGCGTGGCGGCGAGCATGGCGTAGCTGGCCGAGACCTGCGCGTCGTCGAGCCCCAGGGCCTGCATCACCGACGCCCGCGTGGGCGTGGCGCCCGACGCGAACGTGGTCAGGATGTAGCGGCGCACTTCGAAGTCGAGGGGTGACATGGGGTCGGACAATTCATGGCGATCGTCGGCGTCACTGGCAGGACGATTCGCCAGACATCATCATATCGAAGGCCAGGGCCTTGGCGTCGGTCTCGAACGACGTACGCGCTGACCGTGCCTGACGTGCCAGTACCTCCAGTTCGACCGCCAGCACCGTCAACCGGTTTTCCTGCTCATCAAGCTGGCGGACGTAGCGCTGCAGCAGTTGCCGCTCGGCGTCGCTGCCTTTGAGTACGCCCATATTCTGCCGGACGTGCCCCTGCTCGGCCCGGATGCCGGTAATCTGTTTCTCCACACCCACGCGACCGGCTTCGAACCTGGCGACGGTCGCGCGCAGGTCCAAGAGGCGACGCAGTGCGGCGACCTGCGACGACTCCATCTGTGAGTAGCGGGCGTACAGGTCGACTTGCTCGGTCGTCAGTTCAGCATGCGCGATGCGCTGCCGCGACGAGTGTCCCTCGTGCACCACAAGTGTCGAGGAACCGGCCCCAGGCACCGCCACGCGAAACCGATGAGCGCTAGCAGTAGACTCGCCCGACGATTGCATAGCGCTCAGGGTCCAGCCCTCGCGACGCGGATGCTCCACCACCAGCGTACGGGCGACGCGGTCGTCGTTCCTGATCGTGTAGACCCGCTGTCCGCAGGTCTCGCGGGTCTCGAAGAGGGCCCCGTCGACAGCGCGCACGCGCACGAGCCTACGGTGATCGGGTTCGGATCGGGCATCGACGGCCAGACTGAGGTCGCGCGCGTACGAGACGAGGCGCTTCTCGCCGGGCACCAGCGTCGCGATCGTTCCTTCACCAGCGAAGGCGCCACCGTCGACGACCGACACAGTGCCGCCATCAAGCGTGAGTCCGCTGCTATTGGTCAGCCACACCGCGCGAAGCGGCCGGCCGTCTCCGATCTGATCGTTCCAGACCGAGACGCGCTCTGCCTCGACCTCGGCCCTGACGATCGGCACGAGCGCGGACTGGTTCTTCCGCACGGTGACCCGTTCCGAGAGTTTGTACTCGAACAGCTCGCCCACCGCTCGACCAGTTGCCGCCGGAAGTTGCTCCAGCATTTCCTCTTCGAGGTCAGCGCCCGCAGACGTCATCGACACGTCGACGGTCGGCGACGAACCGGTAACCGAGACGGTCTCGTAGACCCCAGCTGCGCTGCCGCCGTTCACGCTGCCGCCTGCACCACCCTCAGAGCCTGACCGTAGCGTCACCCCGCCCTCGTGGTTCTGTGGCAGGAGCTGCACCGAGGCAGGTGGCGGCACAACTGGCCGCCTCAGGTAGTGAGGCTGCGAGAGCTGCTGCACAAACGACTGTGGAGCGCCAGCCACCAGCGCCATCTCGACGTCGACCCAGTCTTCGCCCACGGTGTTGTCGACAACCGCCCACCCCTGCAGCACCGGAGCCGTGCCGCCGCTCGGAAGCAGGAGACGGTACGTCGATTTCCAGACCGGGACTTCCGAAACGTAGCTGACGTAGACGTCTCGTGCGCCAACGCCTCGTGTGGCAATCGACACGCGTCGTTCGTCCCGCCGATACTCGTCGGCCAACGTGGACAGATACTGGCTCACCGACGATGAGATATCGCGGTCGAGCAACCGCACCGCCGCATCCGGCCCCACCCGCAGGCTCGTGACCTGCCCCGCGTCACTAGCGAGCATGACCGTCACCTGAGCGTCTGGCGAGCTGCCGTATACGGGGTCCTGCTGGTCGACGCTCAGCAGGCGGCCTTGAACCGCGCCTCGCGGGGTGCGCACTTCCAAGCGTGCGCCTCGTACCGAGCGGAAGAACGCCGCGCGATCGCCCTTCTCGCCGAGCCGGAATGAAACGGTCGCGAGGCGCTGGGCAAGAGGCGCGGTAGAGTTGTAGGTAATACCGGCGATCTGGCCCGAGCCCAAGTCGAGTGCCGTGAGTGATTTCAACGCGTCATCCAGTTGGGCGCTCGTGAACGTGACGGCGACGTCCTGATTGCCGGTGACGCGGCCGCGGTGTTCGAAGAAGCCGATCCCGTTCTTGTACAGGACCACCCGACGGACGGCGAGCGGGCGGGCGGCGGGCGCAGCAGGGATGCCTTGGCGCTGAGAGGGCGGAACGGGCGCTCCGGCGCGCGACGGGGCTGGTGCAGACGGTGGCCGTGGCGCCTGGGCCCACCCTCTTGCAGACAGGGCAATCAGCAACGACAGCACGCAGACGACTCGCTTCATAGGCCACCCCTCTGCGACGGCAGTGCTGGGCAAGTCTGACACTCGTCTTGTCGCGCCGGGCAAACTGCAAGGGGCGCGCCAAGCGCAAGCACCACTGCGGTCGTTTCCATCGAAGCCGGAGAGTGCCCTTCTGCGCAGCGCCATCGACCCTGCGCGACTGGAAGCGACCCAGGAATCCAAGAATCGGTCGCGCTAGCTGATATGGAATGACCGGTGGTCAAGTGCCGGTGGTCACTGTGGAAAACGGCCTTGTCGTTTTCCACGCAGCGGTGGGCGCGTTCTTCTGCGTCCACGGCTGCGGCAGTGTCCACGGGCTCCGTCGTGATCGTGTCACCAAGACGACGGACGACCTCGGGCGCTTCGACGACGAGTCACGCTGATATTCGGTGGTTACTGCGGTCGCCCGCAGCAGAGCACACATGACAGTGCTTCGTCGAGAGGACGTGCAATCTAGGGGCGCGAGT
>JANMDX010000112.1:0-6317 GCA_031376505.1 Acidobacteriota bacterium | reverse complement strand
GGAGGAGCGTCACACGCGCCGCCGGCGGGCATCACCACCGTCACTTCGTTCGACTCGGTGCTGGCGCCGGCCGCATTTACGGCTACTACGCGGAAGAAGAACGTGTTGGCGGGCACAGGCCCTGCCGAAAACGTAGTGCCTACTACCGGAAACGACGCGTCGGTGGCCCCGGCGGTCAGACCGACTCGAAGCTGGTAGCTGGTCGCGCTACCGCCGCCAGTGCCTGGCGTCCAGGCCGCCACGATGGCCGTGCCGTTGCGGACGACCTGCAGGTTCGTTGGAGGTGCGGGCGGCGCAGGGAGCTGCAGACGGACCTCGTTCGAGGGCACGTCGCCACCGGCCGTGAGGGCCACGACTCGCACGAAATACACGCCGTTCCCGACGCCAGGTGCCACGTAGGTGGTCACCGCGCCCAGGGTCAGACTGCCGCTGTAAATCGAGGGCGCGATCCCCGCTTCAAGCCGGTAGCCCGTTGCGGCCGCCGTTGGGGTCCAGTTGAACGTCACGGTCGAGCCGTTGACGGTCGCGGGGCTCAACACTGGGGTCTGCGCGCTGGCTGCGCCCCCTCCGATGACCAGCGCCGCAACCACGGCGGCGAAGCTCCGAACGAAACGTCCTGTCATTGCATTCTCCTCGGCACACTAGCGACTTCGGGCACGGCCTCTCACTCATTCCGAGCCGGTTGTCACAGCCAATGATTCTTCCGCCAACGACCTTGGGGGATCACGTGGCAAGGGGTGCCCCGTGGCACCCATTGCATCGTGCAGAATTGTACCACAGGCGGCCTCAGGTGGCCGCACGTGACCGCGATCAGCGCGGGAAGCCTGCGGCTGTGTAGGGCTGGAGCGTCCAGATGGCATCAGCACCGCCTACACCTGTCTGGTTCAACCAGAACGGCCCTGGGCTGGTGCCACAGTGCCCGACGATAACGTCGAGAACATACATCTGACGGGTGCCCTCGTCAGCCTCGGAGCCCCAGTTGTAGGTCACGATGTCCTGAGACATGTCGCCGATGCGACCCCGCTTCCAGTTGAGACCCCAGCGCGTGTCTTCCTGTCGCAGGCGCTGCACGAGGCGGAAGAGCCAGATGTTATTGCCGCCGCTCGTCGTGCAGGAGTTGCGGAGGTCTGCCGGGAACTGCCGGGCGACCTCCTCGACCACCGACAGACGGTTGGGCAGTGGCAGTTGCTGGCCGGCGGGAGGGTTCGGCGTCCGGTTGGTCCCTGCCGGGGGCGGCGTGATGACCACGGTCTCTTCGGCCGAGGTCGCGCTGAGCCCGCACGCGTTGAGGACGGTCACTTTCACGTAGTAGGTGCCGGCTGGCGCGCTCGGATTCGAGACGGCGGTCGTCTGTGGCCCCACCGGTTGCGACGCCACCTGCGCGCCGCCGGGCGTGGTGGCCACGTCCACACGGTAGCCGGCGGCGCCGCTCACGGCGCCCCACGACAGCACCACGGCGGAGCCTGACACCTGCGCGGTCAGCACCGGAACCGCGGGAGCCACGCAGGAGGCCGCCGTGACGGCGATCTGCACCTCGTTCGAGGGGGCACTCGAACCGCCGGGGCTCACCGCCACGAGCCGCGCGTAGTACGTGCCAGGGGGCACATTCGACAGGGTGTTCTGGGCCGATACCGATAGCGGTACCACGGCCTGCGAGGCGCCGGGCGTACTGCCGCCGACCAGCAGCAGGCCAGTCAGTGACACCGAGGGCAACTGCGCCGTCAGGGTGACCGTGGTTCCGTTCACGCTCGCGGCGAAGTTACTGGGTGGCGGGGGTGGCCCTTGCGCGGACAGGACGCTCACCGTCACGACATTCGACGGGGCTCCAAGGCCGCTCACATTGCGCGCCACCACCCGCAGGTAGTAGACGCCCTGGGGCGCCGAAATCGAGAACGTCGTCAGCCCGCCCATTTCATAGCCGGCCAGCATCACGGCGGGCGAGAGCCCGGCTTCGACGCGGTAGCTCGTGGCGCCGGCGACGGCCGTCCAGTTGGCCGACACGGTCTGGCCGGACACCGCGACCTGCAGCACGGGCGCCACGGGAGCCTGCGCGGATGACAGGGACGGCAGGGCGACCAGGGCCACCAGGACGGCGGCGAGAGTGAGTTCTTGCATCATGTGAAATCCCCGAAACACGAATCAGCGAGATATATGCGAATCCGGTGCCAGCCTCAGAAGCCGAGACTTCAGACGTGCTGCGGGGCGGGAGGGACCAGGTCGGCAGCGAGGAGCGACGCAAATTGATGCGCAACTGACGAGAATGCACACCCTGGCCTCCGCAGAGGCCGGTGGGCTACGATTGCCGATCATGACGACGGCAACCAGCCGGCAAGGACCGTCGATCGACGTCGCCCTGCTCGGCATTCTTCTGGTCGCGCTCGGACTTCGGCTCTGGTACATCACCACGCCGCTCGTCGACGCGCACAGCTGGCGCCAGGTCACCAATGCCGACATCGCGAGGCACTTTGCCGAGGACTCGCTCGACATTCTGCACCCGCGGGTGTCGTGGGGTGGCCGCGACGGCGTGGTGGGCATGGAGTTCCCACTGCTGCATTGGATCACCGGGGTCGCCTGGCGGCTGACGGGCGAGTCGGCCGCCGTTGCCCGTCTGGTGACGACGCTGTTCTCACTGGCCGGGGTCGTCAGCATCTTTGGCCTCGGTGCCCGTCTGTTCGGCCGACCGGCAGGCCTGGGCGCCGCGTGGCTGATGGCCGTCTCGCCCAGCATCGCCTTCTTCGGCCGGAGCTTCCTGTCGGACACGCCGATGCTCACGTTCATGGTGGCGGCGGTGTGGGCATGGGATGCCTATTTCGAACGGCCATCCACGCGCCGTGCGGTCTGGGCGTCAATATTCACGGCACTGGCCGCGCTGGTGAAGCTGCCGGCCATTCTCGTCCTGGCTCCTGTGGTGGGGGTGGCGTGGCGCCACCAGCGATGGCGAGCGCTTGCGGACCGTCGCGCCTGGGCGGCCGCGACCGCCGCACTGGTGTTGATTGCGGGATGGTACTGGCACGCCGACCAAGTGTTTCTGGAGACGGGCCTCACTCAGGCCGTATTCCGCCCGTCGGGAACCTACCCGGCCAGCGTGGCTCCCGGCGCACAGTTCTCGTCCGTGTCGCACTGGGCGACCACGGCGCGCTTGACCTCGGTGGAGTTCTGGCGCGACCTCGGCGACCGCTTCTGGCAACTGCATCTGACGGCGATTGGTGCAGCGGGCGCGCTACTTGGCTGGCTCAGAATGCGCCGTGAGACGGGGCGGGTCGTGGTGGATCTCTGGCTGCTGGGCGGTCTTGCCCTGTTTGTGGCCGCGGCGGAGGGGCAGTACTGGCACGAGTTTCACCAGTTGCCGCTGCTGCCCCCATTGCTGCTGTCGTTCGGGGTTGCTGCCGGGCCAATCTTCGACCCGGCGTGGCGTAACCGCGAACTTCCGAACCGCCTCGCGCACGCTGGGCTGGTCGTCCTCGCGTTGCTGATCGCGATGCAGGGGATCAGGGTGTCTGGCGTCGAACTCAATCTCTATCGCCCGGACAACCTGCAGACCGGGGTGGTGGCGCTTGGTGACCGCATTCGCGGCGCCACAAGTCCCGAGGGGCTGATCGTGACCGTTGAATATGGCGAATACGGCGTCAACTCGCCCATGCTCCTGTACTTCGCACACCGGCGAGGCTGGAGCTTCGATCTCAAATCGATTTCAGGGGCTGAAGTGGAGTGGCTGCGCACGACGCTCGGCGCGCGGTATCTGGCCGTGACGAACTGGCACGACCTGAACCACGACAAGCCCGACGTGGCCGCGGCGATCGAAGTTGGGTACAAGGAGATTCCGCTCGTCGACACGCCGTCGAACTCGCGTCTTTTCGATTTGACTCAGGCCCGCTGACGGCGCTTGCCTCACCTGGCCACGGGCGAGACGCGCAACGCCGATATAATCCACAGCTGATGTCCTCAGAGAATCGCAGAGTTGGTGTGTTGACTGGCGGCGGCGACGCGCCCGGGTTGAACGCGGTCATCCGCGCGGTGGTGAAGTCGGGCTGCAATGCCGGCATGGAGGTCATCGGGCTCGAAGACAGCTTCGACGGCCTGCTCGACCCGGCCATGTCCCGCCGTCTCACGCCGAACGACGTCACGGGCATTCTCCGCCTCGGCGGCACGATCCTCGGCACGACGAACCGGGGCAACCCGTTCGAGTATCCAACTGACGGCGGCAAGGCCGACTACTCCGATCGGGTGGTCGAGACGTTTGGCGCCATGGGCCTCGACGCCTTGGTCGTGATCGGGGGCGACGGCACCCTGGCCATCGCCCACCAGTTTCATCTGAAGGGTATTCCCATCGTGGGCGTGCCAAAGACGATCGACAACGACATCGTCGGCACCACGAGTTGCTTCGGTTTCGATACCGCGGTGTCGTTCGCGTCCGACGCCATCGACCGGCTCCACACGACCGCGCAGTCGCACCGGCGCATCATGGTGGTGGAGGTCATGGGCCGCTACGCCGGCTGGATCGCGCTGCACGCTGGCATCGCCGGGGGCGCGGACGTGATTCTGATTCCCGAGATCGCCTACGACCTCGAAAAGGTTGCCGCGCGCGTCCGCGAGCGCGACGTGTGGGGCGCGCGCTTCAGCATTGTGGTTGTTGCCGAGGGCGCCGTGCCTGTGGGCGGCACGCTGACGTTGAAGTCCGAAGCCCGGCCAGGCGTTGTTGAGCGGCTGGGTGGGGTCGGCGAGCAGGTGGCTGTCGCCCTGGGGGACATGACGGGGAAGGAGAGTCGCCACGTGGTGCTTGGGCACCTGCAGCGTGGCGGATCACCCACGCCGTTCGACCGTGTGCTGGCCACGCGCTTCGGCGCCAAAGCCGTGGAGCTCGTACGGCGCGGCGTCTTTGGACGCATGGTCGCGAACAACCCGCCCGACATCGTGCATATCCCGCTGTCCGATGTCGTCGGGCGGACCAAGACGGTTCCGCTCGATTACGATCTGCTCGCGACAGCCCGCGGCCTCGGCGTCTCGCTCGGCGACTAAGGGCAGGTGCGCGGACCGCGCGAAGAGGCGCTACTTCACCGTGCGCAGCACATCGAGGTACTTCAGCGCACCGCCGGTGTTGAAGAGCACCACGGTGTCGTGCGCGGCGATGTGCCCGGATGCATGGAGCGCGCGGGCCGCTGATAGCGCCGCCGCGCCTTCAGGCGCGCGACACACCCTCGAGCCTGCCGATGAGGAGCATGTCGTCCACCATCTGCCGATCGGTCACGGCGACCGCGGTACCGCCGCTTTCGCGGATGGCGCGCAGCACCAGGAAGTCTCCGATCGCGCGCGGTACCCGCAGCCCATGCGCCTCGGTGTCGGGGTTCTCCCACTGCGCCGCCCTGATGTCGCCCTGTTCGAACGCGCGCACGATGGGCGCGCAGCCCGTTGGCTGCACGGTCACCATCTTGGGCCGCTTCGGACCGATCCAGCCGATGGCCTCCAACTCGGCGAAGGCCTTCCACATGCCCACCATGCCCGTGCCGCCGCCGGTCGGATAGATGATCCAGTCAGGCAGGATCCAATCCAATTGCTCGGCCAGCTCGTAGCCCATCGTCTTCTTGCCCTCGACGCGGTACGGCTCCTTCAGCGTGGAGACGTCGTACCAGCCGAGTTCCTTGGCCTTCGCGCCCGCCATCTTGCCGGCGTCGGTAATCAGCCCGTCCACGAGCGTGATGTTGGCGCCGTAAAGATGGCACTCGTCGATGAACGGCTGCTTGGCATCCCGCGGCATGAACACTTCGCAGCGCATGCCGGCCGCTGCCGCGTATGCCGCCGCGGCGTTGCCGGCGTTGCCGGCCGTAGGCAGCGTAATCGTCGTCGCGCCAAGCGCCAGGGCTCTGGTGATGGCGGCTGACTGACCGCGCGCCTTGAACGAGTTGGTGGGGTTGAACGCTTCGTCCTTGATGAACAGGCGCTCGAGCCCGACGTGGCCGCCGAGCCGGCAGGTCCGGAGCAGGGGAGTGAAGCCTTCGCCGAGCGTAATCGGCGCTTCACCGGGAAAGAGCGGCATCAGCTCCCGGTAGCGCCACATGTTGGGCGTCCGGCCCGCGAGACTGTCGCGGGACCACTCTCGTGCTCTGGCCAGGTCGTAGCGGGCCAGCAGCGGCATGCCGCACGACGGGCACACATGGTGTCGCGCGTGCGCGTCGAAGGGACCGGCGCCGCACGGCTCACTGCATTCGAGGTGGCTGAAATACATGGGGCCTACCGTCCGAGCAAGTCTTCGTCCTTCTTCTTCTGCAGGTCGTCGACCGCCCGGATGGCCTGATCGGTGATCCTCTGAATCTCGTCGAGAG
>JANMDX010000085.1:0-10834 GCA_031376505.1 Acidobacteriota bacterium | reverse complement strand
CGGCGCAGGGCAACACCGACATCTGGCTGATCGATGCGGCGCGGACCACGCGCTTCACCTTTGCTCCGGCCGCCGACAGGTGGCCGGTATGGTCGCCCGACGGCAGTCGGCTCGTGTTCAGCCAGCAGCGTGCAGGCATCTACGATATCTACCAGAAGTCCGCGAACGGGGCCGGCGCCGAGGCGCTGCTGCTGGCCTCGCCGGAGACGAAGGCGCCGTGGAGTTGGGCGCCAGACGGCCGGTCGCTGCTGTACACGAGCGTCTCTCCCAAGCAGTCTCGAGACCTGTGGGTGCTGCCGATGGCCGGCGATCCAAAGCCGTGGTCCTTTCTGGATTCCACCTTCAATGAGAGGGCTGGGGCGTTCTCTCCCGACGGGCACTGGGTCGCGTACCAGTCCGACGAATCGGGACGCTACGAGATCTACGTGCGGCCGTTTCCGGGCCCCGGCGGGCAGTGGCAGGTGTCGACGGCGGGCGGGAAAGACCCGCGGTGGCGGCCCGACGGCCGGGAGCTGTACTACATCGCCCCTGACAGCCGCCTGATGGCCGCGCCGATCGCCGCTTCAGGGACGGCGCTCCAGCCGGGCCTGCCTACGGCCCTCTTCCAAGCGCGGATCGCGGGGGGCGTCACGTCGGATATTTCGTTGCGGCAGCAATACGACGTCGCGCCGGACGGCCGCTTCCTGATCAACGTGAACGTGGACGAGGGCACCGCCGCGCCGATCACGGTGATCACGAACTGGAATCCTGAGGGGAAGAAGTAGCCTCGCACGGCGGGTTACTTCCCGTACGTCGCGAAGGGTAGAGCGGATCGGCCCGATGGGGTTACGACTTCAAGATGTTCTCGACGTCGCGCGCGCCATGCAGAACGGCGACCACGGTGAGGGGTGCACTAGCTGGGTCGTACACGATCAGGTAGGAGTAGACGCTCCAGAACTTCACAGGTCTCACCGTGAGGTCCGCTCGCGTATGTCCCATCTCTGGCATCCCGGCGAGGTGCCAGAACGCCTCTTCCAGGGCCTCGTGAACGCGCAGCGCCGCGTCGACGTTATCCTCCGCGATGAAATCGGTGATCTGATCGACATCCCGCTGAGCACTCGCGGTGAGCTGAAAGCGTGGGCTCACGCGCGCTTTCGGGCCTTCGTTTTGACCCGTTCCCTGATCGCGGCCATTGCGGTGGGTCCGTCAACGACCTCGCCGCGTTGGGCCTGCAGCCAGCCACGCTCGATCTGCTCGCGCCACTTCACACGAATCTCGTCGTGTTCCTTGAGGAGTCGAAGCCCTTCCCGAACCACTTCGCTCGCGTTGTTGTAGAGGCCGCTCTCGACTTTCCCGTCGACGAATTTCTCGAGCTCTGGAGTCAGTGAGACGTTCATGATTCCCTCGCGATGCTTGGCGACCTGACCGTCCGATAGTAACAGGCTTTGCTAAAGTCTGTCTTCGGCTCCGGGCACCACCCCGATGACTCCTCGTACGTTGCACAGTGGCGAGTGGCCGGAGCGGTCCCGGGCGGGGCGGCGGCACGACCGGTTGCCAGGCCGAGACGTCTCGCGATTGTGGCCACATGTGGCTATACTGAGACACATGCACGCCGGCATCCGCGAGTTGAAGGACAACCTGAGTCGATACATCCGTCGAATCGAGGCTGGCGAGCGCATCGAAGTGACCGCGCACGGGCGGGTGGTGGCCGAACTCGTGCCGCCGTCACGCGCGAACGCCGGTCGACGCAGCCACTACGATGCATTGGTGGCCACGGGTGTCATTCGGCCGGCGCTCGACGGCGGCGACCCGCTCGAAGACTGGCCTGACATCCGGTTGCCGGCCGGCACGGCCTCGGCCTTGATCAACAGCGACCGTGGCGAAGCGTAGCGCACCGGCTGGTCGCGCGGTTCGCCCTCCCCCACGGGCAGTGCGGAGAGCGCCTGAGGTACGGCTTTCGACGCGCTACATCGAATCGAGTGCGTTGGTCGCGGCGTTGCTGGAGCGCGATACGGCGGCCAGAGCAGCGATTCGCTCGCCAGGGACGCGGGTCACGTCCGCGCTGACGCTCGCCGAGGCGGCCCGCGCCATCCTTCGCGGCCGTGCCAGCGGGCGGCTGAGCGAGGCGAACGAACGCGCCGCGACCCGTGCACTCCAGGTCTTCGGGCGCCGTTGCGACATCGTCAGGGTGACGGATGATGTCCTGGCGCGTGTGGGCCGCCCCTTCCCCGTGGAGCCCATTCGGACGCTCGACGCCGTGCATCTGGCCACGGCAGAGGTCCTGGCCGAACCGCCCGCGCTGGTGACGATCGTCACACGGGACGATCGCGTGCGAGACAATGCGCGAGCACTCGGCTACGCGGTTGAGTGACGAGGCGAGGGATATACTTCCACCACTTGTCCCTCACACCCGGCTCGCGTCTCGGCCCCTAGGAGGTGACCGCACTCCTCGGCGAGGGCGGCATGGGCCAGGTGTTTCGTGCGCGCGACACGAAGCTCAATCGCGATGTCGCGCTGAAAGTCCTTCCTGATTCCTTCGCGAGCGATCCCGACCGGCTTGCGCGCTTCACGCGCGAAGCGCAGACCCTCGCCGCGCTGAACCACCCGCACATCGCCGCCATCTACGGGCTTGAGGAATCGAACGGCGTCCGCGCGCTGGTGATGGAACTGGTCGAAGGCGACGATCTCTCGCAGCGCATCGCCCGCGGCGCGATTCCGCTCGACGAGGCGCTGCCGATCGCCAGGCAGATTGCCGAGGCGCTCGAAGCGGCGCACGAGCAGGGCATCATCCATCGCGATCTGAAGCCTGCCAACATCAAAGTGCGCGTGGATGGTACCGTGAAGGTGCTCGACTTCGGTCTCGCCAAAGCGCTCGACGCAAGTCCCGCGAGCGCGACGGCGGACAACTCCCCGACCATCACCTCGCCCGCCGACTTTCGCCACGGCTATGGTGTGGCAGGCGCTGAAGCGGGGATGATTCTCGGGACGCCGGCGTACATGAGTCCCGAGCAGGCGCGCGGGATCACCGTCGACAAACGTGCCGACGTGTGGGCGTTTGGCGTGGTGCTCTACGAGATGCTGACGGGGCAGCGCCTGTTTGCCGGCACGACCGTGTCGGACACGATGGCGGCCGTGCTGAAGGCAGAGCCGGACTGGACGACGTTGCCGGCTGGCACGCCCGCGCCGATCCGACGACTGCTGCGCCGGTGCCTCGAGAAAGACCGCAAGCGCCGGCTCACCGATGCGGGAGCCGCGCGGCTCGAGATCGAGGACGCGCTGACCGCACCTTCGGCCGTGGATGATGCCGTCATGTCACGTGCCTCATCCGCGTCAAGTGGGCGCTTGGCGTGGATGGTCGCGACTGCCGCCGTCCTAGGCCTGGTGGCGTTTGCCGTGCCCGCGTTGCGGCATCTACGGGACACGCCGCCACCCGCGCCGCCCGAGACCCGCACAGAGATCGTCACGCCCGCCACCGACCGCCCCGGGGACTTTGCCCTCTCGCCCGACGGCCGGCAGATCGTGTTCGTCGCCTCGGGCGACGGCGCGTCCCGACTGTGGCTGCGCTCGCTGGCCACGACGAACGCACAGCCGCTGGCCGGCACCGACGGCGCGACCTTGCCGTTCTGGTCGCCCGATAGTCGGTCCGTCGGCTTCTTCGCGGGGAGCGCGCTCAAGCGGCTCGACCTCGGCGGCGGCGCGCCGCAGACGCTCACTCGGGTCATTGCCGGTCAAGGCGGCACGTGGACCGCGGGCGGCGTCATCGTGTTTGCGCCAGGCACGACCGACCCCCTGCTGCGCGTGTCCGCCACCGGGGGCGAGGCAGTGGCCGTGACGACACTCGCCCCGCAGCAGGTGGGCCACGGCGCGCCGTCCTTTCTGCCTGACGGGCGCCGGTTCCTATACTGGGTCAGCGGGACGCCGGACACGGCCGGGATCTACCTGGGCGCGCTCGACGGGAGCGCCTCGAGTCGGCTGACGCTCGCCGTCAGCCGTGGAGTGTATCTGCCCTCCGGGCCGGGGGGCTGGCTGCTGTGGGTGCGGGCGGGTACGCTCGTGGCCCAGCGACTGGACCTCGCGCTGGCGGCGACCGGGCTGGTGGCCTACCGAACGGGCACGGCCAGCCAGCGGCAACTGACGTGGGTCGACCGCTCGGGCACACCGCGTGGCACGGTCGGCGCCCCGGATGGCATGTTTCCACTCCCCGCGTGTCACCCGACGGCCGTCGCGTGGTCGTGAACCGCACAGTGGAAGGCAAACAGCGACATCTGGCTGCTGAATGGCGCGCGCATCAGCCGCGTCACGTTCGACGCGGCGATCGACGCGGTTCCCTTGTGGTTGCCTGATGGCAACCGGATCGTGTTCCGCTCGAACCGGACGGGTCAGTTCGACCTCTATCAGAAGCGCATGAACGGCGCGGGCGTGGAGGAGCGGCTCGTCGAATCCGACGAGTTCAAGTACGCCACCAGCTGGTCGGCGGATGGTTCCTACTTGCTCTATGGCTCCAATCCACTAGGGAGCAACGACCTCTGGGTCGTGCCGACGGCGGGCGATCGGACGCCGTCGGTGTTCTTAAAGACCCCGTTTCGAGAGACATGGGGCGTGTTCTCACCGGATGGCCGATGGGTGGCCTACCAGTCGAACGAATCGGGACGAATGGAAATCTACGTGCGATCGTTTGTTCCGCCTTCGGCACAAGCCTCGGCGGACAAGCCCGGCGCGGCGGGCCCGATGACTGGGGCGGGTGCGGGCCAATGGCAGGTATCCACGGCAGGTGGCGTGCACGCCACCTGGCGACCCGACGGCACAGAGCTGTACTACCTCAACCCGGCGGGCGGGATGATGGCGGTGCCGATCACCGTCACCGGGTCGACGCTGGAACCGGGCGCACCGGTGTTGCTCTTTCCCACGCGCATCGTCGGCGGCGGCGGAGACAATCAACAGATGCAGCAATATGACGTGGCCCCCGACGGGCGCTTCCTCATCAACATGGAACTCGACAGCGCCGCCGCGCCGATCACGCTGATTCAGAACTGGCAGCCCGAGGCGAAGAAGTAGCGCGCCGCGACCTGAGGCTCGGCCTGACGAACATTTCTCGCGGTTCGTCGCTTTTCTCTTGACACGTTTTCGAGGCGGGGCGACACGAAGTCCGCAGTCGCCCGTCCGTAGCAGCTCACCGCCGCGTGTTGCCCGCCTGCGCGACGATCGTGCGCGGCGCCACCTCCTGCGGTGGATCCCGCGTCGTTCGCCTCGCTGGCGCCATTCTCCGACGGCAAAAACTGCCACGCTACGATGGGACATGATCTCCGCATCCCCCGTCGAATCCCTCGTCAATCATCTCTCGCCCAACGCGCTCGTGCTCGCGCGTCGAGCCGACACCGACGACCTCGGCGAGACGATTGCGGCACTGGCCGCGCGCCTGCACGCCGCCACCTACGAGTTGCTCGTGCTGCTGCGCAAATTCGACGAGCGCACGGGCTGGAACAACGGCTTTCTGTCGTGCGCGCATTGGCTGCACTGGCGTACCGGCATCGACCTCGGCGCCGCGCGCGAGAAGATGCGCGTAGCCAAAGCGCTGCCGGCGCTGCCGCGCATCAGCAGGGCCATGCAGCACGGGCAGGTCTCGTACGCGAAGGTGCGCGCGCTCACGCGCGTGGCCACCGCCGAGAGCGAAGCGGCGCTCCTCGACCTGGCGCTGGCGGGTAACTGCGCGCACGTGGAACGCTTCGTGCGGGCCTGGCGACGCGTGGACCGCGCGCAGGCGGCGCAGGCGGCTGAGACGAAGCACCTGAATCGTCAGCTCTCCACGTGGGTGGACGACGACGGCATGGTGGTGATCCGTGGACGACTCACGCCAGAGGTGGGCGCCGTGGTGCAGCGCGCGCTCGAGGCCGCGGCCGACCGGTTATTCCGCGAGACGCGCGGAGCATCAACCGGCGATGCGATGGCCGAGGACCTGACGCCTGCGCAGCGTCGGGCCGACGCGATGGCCCTGCTCGCCGAGGCGGCGCTGGCGGCCGATCTCGACCGCGGCACCGCAGGCGACCGCTACCAGGTGGTACTACACGTGGAGGCGGGCGACACGACGAGCGAGGGCCCGACCGGCGAGTCGATGGGCCGTGCGGCTGCCGAGGTGTGGGGCCGCGGCTCGGCGGGCGCCAGCCACGGTCTGTTCGATGGCGCCCTCGAGGTGGACCACGGCGCGGTGCACGTTTCGATGGAAACGTCGCAGCTGTTGTCGTGCGATGCCTCGCTGGTGCACATGCGCCACGACGGCGACGGCGCGGTGCTCGACGTGGGCCGCAAGACGCGCACGATTCCGCCATCGATCCGCCGCGCCCTCGCCGCGCGCGACACAGGATGTCGCTTTCCGGGCTGCACCTCCCGCCGCTGCGATGCTCACCACCTGAAACACTGGGCCGATGGCGGTTCACGCGCCTCGACAACCTCGTGCTGCTGTGTCGCCGTCACCATCGCGCCGTGCACGAAGGCGGATTCGCCGTCATTCGCGGGCACGACGGTGTGCTGACCTTCTTGCGGCCTGATGGCGCGCCACTTCACGTCGCCCCTGCCGCCCCGTTCGACCAGCTAGAGCGACATGCGGCGACGCCACGCGTCACCGAGATACTGCCAACCTGGGACGGCACGCGCTTCGACTTGCCGTGGGCGATCGACGTGCTCTACCGCGGCCCAGTCGTACCGAAGAATCTCGATCGAAAGGAAGAAGGAGGCTGTGGGAGCTGTGGAAACCGTTCTGTGGTTTCCAAGGCGCTTGTGGGCGCGTTGCCCGTCTGAAGGCCCCGCGGGCAAGGCGTCCACAGCTCCGGCAGCTTCCACAGCACAGGCGCGGCCCATGGTGCCGTCGCGGTGGACGACAGCGGCTGGACGTTGGGATGGAAACGTCTCGACGCGCTTCGCGTCGACAGGGCTGACGGCAAGTCGCGTCGCCGACGGCCATCTGGCCCGTATAATCACGCACACCTTGGTGCTCACCCCTGGCTCTCGTCTCGGCGTCTACCAGATCACGGCGCTGCTTGGCGAAGGCGGCATGGGCCAGGTGTTTCGCGCCCGCGACACCAAGCTGGATCGCGACGTGGCCATCAAGGTCCTCCCCGAGGCGTTCGCGCATGATGCGGAGCGCCTGGCGCGGTTCACCCGCGAGGCCAAGACGCTCGCCTCGTTGAATCACCCGAACATCGCCGCCATCTACGGGCTCGAGGAGAGCCCTTCGACGAGCTCAGCGCAGGCGCGCATCACCGCGCTGGTGATGGAACTGGTCGAGGGGGACGACCTGTCGCAACGGATCGCCCGCCTCCACGCCCCGGGCGCTTCGGCGCGGCAGGCCGGAATGCCACTCGACGAGGCGTTGCCCATTGCGAAGCAGATCGCCGAGGCGCTCGAGGCCGCGCACGAGCAGGGGATCATTCATCGCGACCTGAAGCCCGCGAACATCAAGGTGCGGGCGGACGGCACGGTGAAGGTGCTCGACTTCGGCCTCGCCAAAGCGCTCGATCCCGCCGCCGCGTCGAGCCCCGAGGCGATGAACTCGCCGACCATCACGTCTCCCGCGATGACGGAGGCCGGGATGATTCTCGGCACCGCGGCCTACATGGCGCCCGAGCAAGCGCGCGGCACCGCCGTGGATAAGCGTGCCGACGTGTGGGCGTTCGGCGTGGTGCTCTACGAGATGCTGACGGCGACGCGCCTGTTTGGCGGCACGACGATGTCGGACACGATCGCCGCCGTGCTGACGCGCGAGCCCGATTGGGCGACGCTGCCGGCTGGCACGCCCGCGCCGATTCGCAAGTTGCTCCGCCGGTGTCTGGAGAAAGACCGTAAGCGCCGGCTCGATTCAGCTGGGGCCGCGCGGCTGGAGATCGACGACGCGCTGACAGCGTCGCCGACCGAGGATGGACCGTCCGCCGCAGCCGCTCCGGCGGCGACCGCCTCGGCGCGCGGGCGACGCCCGTGGATGGTCGCGATCGCCGCCGTGGTGGGGATGGTCGCCATGGCAACACCCACACTGCGATATCTGCGTCAGACCCCGCCGCCCGTCCCGCCTGAGACCCGCCTCGAGATCGCGACACCGGCGACCGGCCAACCCGCGTCGTTTGCGCTTTCTCCCGACGGCCGCCAGATCGTGTTCGCCGCCGACAGTGACGGCGCCTCCCGACTGTGGCTCCGGCCGCTGGCCAGCACGAGCGCGCAGCCGCTGGCGGGGACAGAGGGGGCGGCCTGGCCCTTCTGGTCCCCCGACAGCCGGTCCATCGGGTTCTTCGTCCTTGGTTCGCTGAAACGACTCGACCTTGGGGGCGGCGTCCCGCAGACTCTGGCCCCGGCTCCCAACGGATTCGGCGGGACGTGGAGCGCGGAGGGCGTCATCGTGTTTGCTGCTGCGCAGGGCGCAGCAGTCGGCCTGATGCGGGTGGCCGCGACTGGGGGCGCGGCGGTGGTGGTGGCGACGCCGGGGCCAACAGCCCTGGTCTCCGTCGCGCCGTCATTCTTGCCCGATGGTCGCCGGTTCCTGTTCTACCAGGGCGGTACGCCCGACACGACCGGGATCTATCTGGGTGCGCTTGACGGCCGCGCCCCCATTCGGCTGACTACTGGCAACCGCGCGGCGGCGGCGTACCTGCCTTCGGGGCCGGGGGGCGCCGACGCGTCCCGCGACGGCGGCTGGCTGCTGTGGACGCGGGAAGGCACCCTCGTGGCGCAGCGGCTCGATCTCGCGACGGCCACGCTCACGGGCGAGCCGGTGACGGTGGCCGACGGGGTCACTGCTGTTTCCGTGGCGGCCACGGGGCTGGTGTCGTATCGCATGGGTGCGTCCAGCCAACGGCAACTGGTGTGGTTCGACCGATCGGGCACGGCGCGGGGCAGGGTTGGCAATCCGGACGCCACGTTCAACAGTCTTCGCGTGTCCCCCGACGGCCGCCGGGTGGCCTTGTATCGCACGGTGCAGGGCAATGACGACATCTGGCTGCTGGACGCCGAACGCATGAGCCGGTTCACGTTCGACCCGGCCGCCGAACGACATCCCCAGTGGTCGCCCGACGGCACGCGGATCGTGTTCCACTCAAATCGGACGGGGACCCGCGACCTTTACGTGAAGGCGGCCAACGGCGCGGGCGTGGAAGAGCGGGTCGTCGCCTCGGATCAGTTCAAGACCCCGACCAGTTGGTCGCCGGACGGTCGCTTCCTCCTGTATCAAAGCACCGGCCCGCAGACGCTGTACGACCTCTGGGTCGTGCCGATGGTCGGCGAACCCACGCCGTCGGTGTTCCTGAAGACGTCGTTCTCCGAGCGATGGGGCACCTTCTCGCCGGACGGCCGGTGGGTGGCGTACCAGTCGGACGAGTCGGGACGCGAAGAGATCTATGTGCGGCCCTTTGTTCCGCCAGGTGCAGCGACCGTGGCGGGCGGCCAATGGCAGGTGTCCACGGCGGGTGGCGCCTACGCGGCCTGGCGGCCCGACGGCAAGGAGCTGTATTACCTCGACCCGGCAGGCGCGATGATGGCCGCACCGATTGCTGTTGCCGGGAGCGGCGTCGTTCCGGGCACGCCCGTAGTGCTCTTTCCGACCAACATCTTCGGCGGTGGCGTGACGCCTCAAGGGTTTCGGGAGTACGACGTGGCCCCCGACGGGCGCTTCCTGATCAACGCGGTGGTGGAGAGCGCCGCCGCGCCGATCACGCTGATCATGAATTGGCGGCCCGAACGGAAGCAGTAGCCAACGCCACTCGGGACGTTCTGGTTGCCATGCGTAACGTGACACGCTACACTTTACGCCGTGCGGATCAGAGGATTCCTCCACAAAGGCCTGCGGCGCCTGATGGCGTCTGACGTTCAGGGTAGACGTGGTTGAAGGCGAAATTCTGGATGTGAACTATGAGGACTACCACTAGCAAGACGCGCGCGACGCGCATGTTGAAGCCGCCGCACCCGGGTGCCTTTCTGGCCACTGAAGTCATCAAGCCGCTTGGCCTGTCCGTCGCCGCCGCGGCGAAGGTGCTCGGCGTGTCTCGGCCGGCGCTGTCGAATCTGCTCAACGGCCACGCCGACCTCTCCGGCGACATGGCTCTGCGGGTCGAACAGGCGTTCGGCGTCAAGATGGACACGCTGATGCGGATGCAGTCGTCGTTCGACATCGCTCGCACCCGGGAGCGACAGCACACGATTCAAGTCCGCCGCTATCAGGCGTCGGAAGCACGTTCGTAACGCGCAGCGGACTCAGGAACACACGTGGCCCTCACCCCCGGCACCCGCCTCGGCGTCTACGAGATCACCGCGCAGATCGGTGAAGGCGGCATGGGCCAGGGGTGGCGCGCGCGCGACACCACGCTCGGTCGTCAGGTCGCGATCAAGATCCTGCCGGACGCGTTCGCCGCGGATCCCGAGCGCCTGGCGCGGGTCGAGCGGGAAGCGAAGACGCTCGCGTCCCTGAACCATCCGCACATCGCCGCGATCTATGCCGTCGAGAAGTCCGGCGGCACGCTGGCGCTCGTGATGGAACTCGTCGAGGGCGACGACCTGTCGCAGCGCATCGCGCGTGGCGCGATTCCGCTGGATGACGCCCTGCCGATCGCGAAGCAGATCGCGGAGGCACTGAAGCGCTCGATCCTGTTGCCGCGTCGAGCCCCGAGGCGATGAACGCGCCGACGATCACCTCCCCCGCGATGACGCAGGCGGGGATGATTCTCGGCACCGCCGCGCACATGGCGCCCGAGCTGGTCGCCCAGCGGCTCGACCTGGACCGGCAGACGCTCGTGGGGGCCCCGTCACGCTGGCGGCAGCTGACGTGGGTGGACCCGTCCGGCACGGCACGGGGCACCATCGGCGACCCGGAGGGCAGTCTCTC
>JANMDX010000065.1:0-7043 GCA_031376505.1 Acidobacteriota bacterium | reverse complement strand
CTGCGCGGCCATGGACAGGTCGGCCACCTCATCGAGAAACAGGGTGCCGCCGTCGGCATGCTCGAACTTTCCGCGCCGGCCCTTCACCCCGGTGGCCGTGCGGTCTTCGATGCCAAAGAGCTCGGCCTCGAGCAGGGATTCGACCAGCGCCGCGCAGTTGACGGCCACAAACGGGCCCATCCGTCGGGCACTGAGTTCATGGAGCTGGTGTGCGACCAGTTCCTTCCCGGTGCCACTCTCGCCCTGGATCAGCACGGTAAAGTCCGTCAGTGCCACGCGCTCGATGCGATCGCGCAGCGAGCACATCAGCGCGCTGGCTCCGATCAGCGGCGCGGCACCGGTCGTAGAGCGCGCCTCCGCGGGCCTGGACGGCGGCACGCGGTCGGCGGCAAGCGCCAGGGTCAAAAGGTGCGCGGCCGTCTCGAGGAGCTGGCGGTCCCACGCGTCGAGCATTCGCCCGGTGAGGCCCACCTCAAACAGCACGTCGCGACCAGGCGCCGGACCGCGCACCGCGCACCGGCGAGCGGCGGTGGCTTGCGGCGGAGAGGGAGCGTTCCCCGGCCGCACAGTGCGGACCCAGTCGGCGCCCATGGCGCCGGCCAGGCGCAGTTCGAACAGCGCCAGCAGCTTCACGGCTGGTTGGTCCGAGGCCACATGCTCTGCCAGTGCGCGGACGACGTCGTTGATGCCGTTCCTGCGGTCGTCCACCCTGCGTCCCTTGCCGCGTTCGGCAGTGCTTCGGTCATTCGCGTTCATGGCGCCTCCTCAGAGGCGAGTTCCAATTCCGATGCCAACCTGCGCACGCGCCTGATTCGTCTGAATTGCTGAAAAATCCAGACCAGGCGTACTGAGAGGTCGCCGAGCCGGGTAGTTAGTTCCCGTCAATTGACTCGAAGCGCGCGGGTAAATACTGCCCGCTACCCAGGCGCAAGCGCGTCGTCAAAGCACACAACGCATCGATACTTGAGGGGTTCGAGCCCGCTCACCCAGCAGCGAAGGACACTCGCCCGTACGGCGTGACGCCTTCCGTCGAGGGCATCGAGGCCAAGTTCCGTGCGCGCGCCCGGGCGAACGGCCGCCGAGCACTCGACGAGCGCGCCGCGCGCCGACAACTCGACCACCGCCACCGCCACGCCTGGCCGCAAGAGCCCAGCGACGACGAACCCGTGGCACCCGGCGGAGCCCCTTGAGGTCCGCCGACGCTCGCGGCGCGTCAGTAAGGACGCCACACGCGTAGCCCTGGGTCATAACGAAGCACACGGGCCCGGCCCGTCACCCCGGCAATACGCACTGCAAACTGCGCACCCGCACGGCTCGCGATATAGACCGTGCCACTCGTCGCGGTGCCGAGCGGTCCGAGTGTGAGCTGGTCGGCGCTACCCAGTCGAATCGGGTCGTCGGACGACGAGAGCCAGCGCGACTCGTCGATGGCCGGCATGGCGCCGGCCACGCCGAAACGGGCACGCGGAAAGTGGTCGACGAGCCGGTCGGAGGCCCGCACGACCGGGTCGACACCCGCGACCACGTCGGCGGCGTTCACCCCATCCCCGTCGCCGTCGGCAACGACGACGAATGCCACCGGGAGGCCGCGGGAAAAGCGCACCGCTTGAGCCCGCTGCTGCCGCGCCGCATCGAAGCGTGCGCGAGCCACGATGCCGGCCACGTAGCGGGCCGCCGCTGCCGCATCGGCGGTATCAGCGGCCCGATCGAGCACCGGCACGGCCATGGCCAGTACCGTGGCTGTCACCGCCAGCACGATGAGCAGCTCGACAAGCGAGTAGCCCTGCACCAGACGGCGTGCGCGGCGGCAAGAGCCGCGGGCCTCGGCCCGCGGCTCCCCCTTCTGCCTACTGCGGAGACTTCGCATCGGCCTTCTGGCTCCCAACCGTGACCAGGGCGCGCAGGCGCAGGAAGCTGCGCTCGCCGATGCCCTGAATCTTCATCAGTTCCTCGACCTTCTTGAATCCGCCGTTCTTCGTGCGATAGTCGACGATGCGCTGCGCGGCGCGGGGCCCGATGCCTGGCAGCCCTTCGAGCTGGTCCATCGACGCCGTATTCAGGTTGACGCTGGCCTGCCCGACGGCCGACTTCTGGGACCCGTCTTGCTCGTGGGCGGCAAGTGGCGCGCCGGTGGCCAGCGCAAGGATGAGAGCGACTCGAGCGAACGTGGATGTCATGACAAGTCTCCGGCAATGAAGGGTTGATGAAGTCGCACACGGCGCGCCTGGATCGGACACCCGAGGTCAACGGTCACCGCCCGCGGCGCCCCGTGTGGACGCACGGACTCACTGCAAGAGACGGGTCACGATCGCGACGGTGTCGCGAACCGCAATCGACTCAACCAGATAGCGCAGCACCCGGGCGCGGCGACGTCGTCCGACACACGGGAAATGGTCAACCGTGGCTGACACGTGGTTCACGAGGCCCGGCCAATGGCCGCCAACTCCGGTTGCAGGGCCGCAAACGGACGGTGCAGCGCCGACGCGGCGAGTGTGGATTTCCTCTCGACTTGGGCACACAGGCCGATAGAATCTCAGGCGAGGAGCCTCCCCGTGATCACTCGCCGGTTGCTGCGGCTTGCCGCACTCTCTGCTGTCTTTCTAACGGGTCTCGCCGTCGCGTCGTCTGGCTTTGCTCAGACGGCGTCTCCGGTCGCGGCGGCTGCCTCTGACGTGTGCTCCCGCACCTGGATCGCACACGAAACCGACATCGAGCGCGCACTGATGACGAACCCCATTGTCCGAATGGAAGCCGTGCCCATCGGGGTCACGAAACCACAGCGCGGCTACCTCGAGGCAGGCGGCCCAGTGGCGCGGTTTGCATGGAAGGCGCTCCCTCCGGGACGACGCGGCGGTTTTGCGGAGAGCTACAAAGCCGAGATCGCGGCCTACCGGCTCGACCGGCTTCTGGACATGCAGATGGTGCCCCCGGTCGTGGAACGCACGGTGGACGGCAAGGTCGGCGCCGCTGTGATGTGGATCGAACAGACCAAAGGCTGGGACATGAGCAAGCCGATCCAGGGGCCTGAGCCGCGATGGTCGCGGCAGGTGAGCCGGATGAAGCTCTTCGACCAGCTCATTGCCAACATCGATCGCAATCAGGGCAATCTGCTCTACGACGCCGACTGGCACCTCTTCCTCATCGATCACTCACGTGCCTTCACGACCCGCACGTCGCTTGACGGCATCGCTGTGCCCGGCATCATCGACCGGCAGCTCTGGGATCGCATCGAGGCCATGACGCCCGCCGACCTCGACCGCGAGCTTGGCGCGTGGCTCACCGACGGCGAGCAGAAGGCGGTCTTTGCCCGGCGCGACCGCATGCGCGCCGCCATCGCGCGTATGGTGAAGGACAAGGGCGCCGCGCAGGTCTTCCTGGAATGATGCCCGCCGGCGGCCGCCTCGCGGTCGGCCTCATCGCCGTGCTCGCATGGCTCGCGGCGCCCGGCGCGAGGCCAGCCGCGCAGGGCCCCGGGCGCCGCGTGGTGGCGGTGGGCGACGTGCACGGCAGCGACGAAGGTTTTGTTTCGATCCTGCGCGCGGCCGGCCTCATCGACCAGGCTCACCATTGGACGGGCGGCACGGCCACGCTCGTGCAGACTGGGGACGTCACCGACCGCGGCGCCGCTGTGAGGCGCGTGTTCGACCTGCTGCGGGCCCTCGAGCAGGAGGCGCCGAAGGCCGGCGGGCGCGTGGTACCGGTCATCGGCAACCACGAGGCGATGAATCTGCTCGGCGAGCTGCGCGACGTCACACCGGCCATCTGCGCGAGCTTCGCAGGTCCCGACGGCGAGGCCGTGCAGGCGAGCGCCTGGCGCTCTTACGAGGCCCTCGTGTCGCGGCGCGCCAAGACGCGCCCCGGGGAACAGTCGCCCGGGCTGACGCGCACGCGTGAAGGGTTTCTCGCGGCGTACCGCCCGGGCTGCGTCGAGTACCGGCTCGCACTGGGGCCGCAGGGCGAGTACGGCCGGTGGCTTCGCCAGTTGCCGATTGCCGCGATAGTGCAGGGCACGGTGTTCATGCACGCTGGCGCGTCGCCGCTCGGCCCACGTGTCAGCCTCGACGCCTTGAACACCCGGGCGCGCGACGAGGTGCGGCGGTTTGACCGGTTCCTCGAACGACTGGTGCGCGCGAATCTTGCGGCGCCCTGGTTCCGCCTCGAGGACGTGCTGGCCGTGGCTGCCGCCGAAGTTCGCTGGACCAACGGGCTGGTTGCCGCCGCCAAGGAGCGCGGCGAGGCCCCCGACCTCGACGACGCGGACCTGGCCCTGGTGCGCGAGGCGGCCGACGTGCTGGGCATTGGCGAGTGGTCGCTCTTGGACGGCGACGGCCCGCTGTGGTACCGCGGCTATGCGCTCGCCGACGAGGCGACCCTCGACGTGCCGTTCACCGGGCTGCTTGCGTACTGGTCGGCCCAGCGCCTGGTCTTGGGCCACACGGTGAACCGGGACTTCAGGATCAAGACACGGCTCGGCGAGCGGCTCTTCCTGATCGACACGGGCATGCTGGCGCCCGTGTACAAAGGAAATGCATCGGCTCTCGAACTCGACGGCGATCGCGCGACGGCCCTGTATGCCGACGGCACGCGTACGGTGCTCGCGCCCCGGTCAGAGCCCTGACGCGCAGCGCGGCGAATCCCTCAGCCTACGCCTTGGGCAACGCCCGGCCAGCGGCCCACTCCACCGTGCGACGCAGACCATCTTCGAACGCGACGGTGGGCCGATAGCCCAGCATGCGCGCGGCTTTGTCGATGGCCGCTTGAGAATCGCGCACGTCGCCTGCGCGCGGCGGCCCGTAGGTGGCCGTGAGCGAGGTGCCGAGCAGGCGCTGCACTTCACGCCACAACACGTTCAGCGACACGCGTCCATTCGTGGCCACGTTGATGACTTGGCCTGCCGCGCCTTGGGCCACCGCTGCCCGGAGCACGCCGTCGACCGTGTTCGACACGTACGTGAAATCGCGCGTCTGCTCGCCGTCGCCGTGGATCGTCGGCGCCGTGCCATCGAGCGCGGCCCGCACGAACAGTGAAATCACCCCGGAGTACGGCGACGATGGGTCTTGACGTGGGCCAAACACGTTGAAATAGCGCGTCGACACCGTCTCCAGTCCGTAGAGCGACGTGAAGAGTGCCAGGTACTGTTCGCCCACGAGCTTCTGCAGCGCATAGGGCGAGAGCGGACTGGCCGGCATGTCCTCGCGCTTCGGCATCTCTGGCGCGTCTCCATATACCGACGACGAGCCGGCAAACACCAGGCGCCTCACGCCGGCATCACGCGCGGCCACGAGCATGTTCAACGTGGCATCGATGTTGGCGCGGTTCGACGCGATCGGATCGGCCACCGAACGCGGCACCGACGGGATCGCCGCCTGATGCAGCACGTAGTCCATGCCCTCGGCTGCTCGCACCGCCACGGCGAGATCGGCCAGGTCGCCTTCGATGAACTCCGGCGTCCCCGTGGCCCCTGCCACACGCGCTGCCGCGGTCGCAGCCTCGAGGTTCGCCACCGTGCCTGTGCTCAGGTTGTCCACCACGCGCACGTCGGCACCGCGCTCCAACAATTGCTCCACGAGGTGGGAGCCGATGAAACCGGCGCCTCCGGTCACGAGGTAACGCGCCATTACTGCGGCCAGCCTTCCTGTGGGAGCCCGGGCACGAGCCGCAAGGCGTTCTTGTAATAGAGCTTCTTCAGCACATCGTCTGGCAGGCTCATGCCGTACAGCTTCCAGAACGCGTGATAGTCGCGGTAGTAGTCGAAGTACTCGTCGCCGGTCTCGAACACGCGCCAGTAGTACGGAAATTCGTCTGGTTGGAAGCTGTCCTTGCCGAAAATGATGCGGTCCTGATACTTGACAAAGAACTCGCGGGCCGCGCGCGGCTGGCGGCCGAGCTCGGCCAGGATGGCCCCCACTTCCGTGTAGACGTTGGGATGCTCGTCAAACAGTGCCGCCATGCGGGTCAGGTCGCCGGCGTGATACGCGAAGTGGGCGGCGATGAAGGTGGTCTTGGGATGTTTCGTGAACATCCGGTTCCGCTCGGCCATCAGCTCTTCGAACCGCGGGAACTCGCCGGCCGGGTAACGACGGTCGCGGTAGAGGGCCAGCTCGAGCCAGCGCTCGTTCTGGAAGTCAATCGACTCGAAGAACTCCTGCGGCTCCGCGGTGTGGATTAGCACGGGAACGCCGAGACGGCCGCACGCGGCCCACACCGGATCCAGTTCGGGATCGTCGACCCGCAACCGCGAACCATCGACCTTGCGGTACCGCAGCCCCAGCGCTTTCGAAATTTCGCCCAGGCCGAGAGCACCGGCCTTCACATCGGCCTCGAGCTGTGCGGCGGCCTTCGCGCCCCATCCCGGCCCCACGTTCCGGAAGTCGACGTCGGCAAACTGCACCATGCGGTTCTTGAAGCGGCTCGCCTTCAGCGCGATGACCGCCTGGACCAGCTGCGCCCCCGACGCGCCGCTCGCGTTCACCAGCACGCGCAGATTATTGGCGTCCATGCCGGCCACGACCGTCGCAAACTGCGCCTCCGAGATCGGCGCCGGCTGGTGGCTGTGAATGTCGATGACCGGGAACTTCGCGCGCGGCACCAGGTGCGCCGACGTCTTCAGCGTGGTGCGCGGCTTGTACTGCGTGATGGTCGGCTCGGGGAACTCGGGCGCGCGGCCGTCTCCCGGACGGGACCGCGCTCCAGCCGGCCGCTGCGGTGCCTGCCCGGCCGCGGGGCGCCCCTGCGCGACCGCCAGCACGCCAACGCACACCAGCGCGGGCGCGAACCAGAACCAGAACCAGCGTGTGCCCATAGCCAATTAGCCTCGACGAGATCGAACGCCAGAAGTGCCGCAGCGAACCTGTAAGCCGAATTCTGTCCTCCGGCGCTCGACCTCTCAGTCAGGCGCCGATGGGATGACCATTCCTCTAGGTCCGTCATTGCTGACGGACTCGAGCGACCTACCCGGAAGCGTCAATCGGACGGGCCGTCCGAATGGCCGAAGCCATGCGCTCCCCTATTTGGTCTTGCTCCGTGCAGGGTTTTGCCTGCCA
>JANMDX010000059.1:0-4282 GCA_031376505.1 Acidobacteriota bacterium | reverse complement strand
ACGTCGAACCTGCACTACTGGTCCCGCGTGCAGGAGGCCAAACGTCGCGGTGCCAAGGTCGTCGTGATCGACCCCTACCGCAGCCTCACGGCCGAGAAGGGCACCGACCACATTCCCGTCCGGCCGGGTAGCGACGCGGCGCTCGCGCTGGCGATGATGCACGTCATCATCAACGAAGAGCTGTACGACGCCGACTACGTGTCGCGCTTCACCGTGGGCTTCGAGGCGCTCACCGAGCGCGTGCAGGAGTACCCGCCCGAGCGTGCCGCCGAGATCTGCGGTATTCCCGCCGACACTGTCGCCCAGCTTGCCCGCGAGTACGCGACGACGCGGCCGTCGGCGATTCGCGTGAACTACGGTCTGCAGCGGCACAAAGGCGGCGGAGCCGCGGTGCGCACCATCACCTGCCTGCCGGCGCTGGTCGGCGCGTGGCGCGATGCGGCCGGGGGCGTGCTGCTCAGCACCGGTGACTTCTACGGGATGAACACGGCGGCGCTCGAGCGCCAGGACCTGCTCGCCGGCCGGCGTCCGCGCACCATCAACACCAGCTCGATCGGTGACGCACTGCTCGAGGCCGAGCCGCCCATCAAGGCGCTCTTTGTCTACAACTCGAATCCGGTGTGTGTCGCGCCCGATTCCGAGAAGGTCGTGCGGGGCTTCTCGCGCCCGGATCTCTTCACCGTCGTGCACGACGTGTTCTTCACCGACACGGCCGACTACGCCGACATCTTCCTGCCCGCCACCACGCAGCTCGAGTGTCTCGACATCCACAAGTCGTACGGGCATCTCTACGTGATGCTCAATCAGCCGGCCATTGCGCCGGTAGGCGAGGCGCTCCCGAATACTGAAGTGTTCCGGCGGATCGCCACGGCGATGGGCCTTACCGAGCCGGCCCTCTTCGAGGATGACGAGACGCTCGTCCGGCAGACGCTGCACACGTCGCACCCGCGGATGGCCGGCATCACCTTCGAGCAGCTGCGCGAGCAGGGATGGCAGCGGTTGAACGTGCCGGCGATCTTCGCGCCGTTTGCCGAGGGCGGCTTCCCGACGCCGTCGGGAAAGTGCGAGTTCTACAGCGAGACCGCCGCGGCCATGGGCCTCGATCCCCTGCCCACGTTCACGCCGCCGGTCGAGTCGGTGCAGAGTGCGCCAGAGCGGGCCAAGACGTATCCGCTGGCGATCATCTCGCCGCCGCAGCGCCACCTGCTGAACTCATCGTTTGCCAATCTGCCGCTCTTTCTCGACAGCGAAAAGGAGCCGCACCTCGACATCCACCCCGACGACGCCGCGCCTCGCGGGATCGCCGAGGGCAACTGGGTGCGCATCTTCAACGACCGCGGCGCCTTCGGTGCGCGCGCGCGGGTCACCGACAAGGCGCGCCCGGGCTGTGTGGTGGCCGTGTCCCTGTGGTGGCGGAAGCTCACGCCCGACGGCAAGAACGCCAATCAAGTCACCTCGCAGCGTCTGGCCGACATGGGCAACGCGGCGACCTTCTACGACGCGCTCGTGGAGGTGGCCCCCGCCGCCGAGCCTGCGCGGGCCTGACCGCCAGTGCACGCCGCCGACGCGCGCAGTGCTTCCTGACTGTATTACCATCTGTCGTTCCAATGCGCGTGCGCCTGATCCTCGTTGCGGTCGCTGTCGGGCTCGCGAGCTTTGGCCTCGGAACCGCGGTGGCCCAACCGGCGCCGGCTCGCTCGGCGCAAGTGGCGCCGTCGGGTCCGCCTCCTCCTACGCTGCCTGAGACGATCGCGCGCGATGATCAAGGACGCGCGACGGTGCGCGCGGTCCGGGTCACAACGCCCATGCGGATCGACGGCAAGCTCGACGAAGCCGTCTACAGCAGCGTGCATCCGGCGTCCGGCTTCATCCAGATGGAGCCAAGGGCCGGCCAGCCGGCCAGCGAGAAGACCGAGGTCTGGGTCTTCTACGACGACGCCAACGTGTATGTCGCCTTCAAGGCGTGGGAAAGCGAGCCTGGCCGCCGCATCGCCAACGAGATGCGCCGCGACAGCAACAGCATTCGCCAGGGCGATTCCATCGAGTTCTCCTTCGACACGTTCCGGGATCGCCGCAACGCCATCCTGTTCGAGGCCAACCCGCTCGGCGGGCGCACCGATGCGCAGAGCGCCAACGAGCGCCAGTACAATCCCGACTGGAACCCGGTCTGGACGCTCAAGGCCGGATCGTTCGAGGGCGGCTGGACGATCGAGGCGGCGCTGCCGTTCAAGTCGATTCGGTACGCGCCTGGCCGGGTGCAGGATTGGGGCTTTCAGGCGCGGCGCTCGATCAAGGCGAAGAACGAGATCGCCTACCTCACGATGGTCCCTCCGTCGCTCGGGCTTGGCCGGGCCGACTTCTCAGCGTCTCTGTATGCCAGCCTTGTCGGGCTCGAAGCGCCAGCGGCCTCCCGCCTCTTCGAGTTGAAGCCGTTTGCCATCGCCGATCTGACGACCGACAACATCTCGACGCCGACGCGAACGAACGACCTGCGCGGCGATCTCGGCGTCGACGCCAAGTACGGTCTGACGAAGAACCTCGTGCTGGACCTGACCTACAACACCGATTTCGCCCAGGTGGAAGCCGACGAACAGCAGGTGAACCTGACGCGCTTCAGCTTGTTCTTTCCCGAGAAGCGCGACTTCTTCCTCGAGAATCAAGGCACCTTCACCTTCGGCAACAACAGCTTCGGCGGGGGTGCTGCCAACAGCTCCGACCTCCCGCTGCTGTTCTACAGTCGCCGCATCGGCCTCTCTGGCAACCGGGAAGTGCCCATTCTTGGCGGCGGGCGCTTGACCGGGCGCGTGGGCCGCTATTCGGTGGGCATGGTCAACATGCAGACCAGAGACGATGCTGCGGCGAAGGCCACGGCCACGAATTTCTCGGTCGTGAGGGTGAAGCGAGACATCCTGCGCCGCAGCAGCATCGGCGTGATCGCCACGACGCGATCGAAGGCGCAAACGCTTCCCGGATCGAACCAGGTATACGGCGTCGATGGCACGTTCGCGTTTTTCAACAATCTGACGTTCGCGACCTATTTCGCCAAGAGCTTTTCGGATCGCCTGACGTCCAAGGACCAGAGCTACCGCACGCAGATGGAGTACGCCGGCGACCGCTACGGCGTGCAACTGGAGCGACTGTCGATCGATCCGAACTTCAATCCCGAGGTCGGCTTCCTGCGGCGGGCTGACATCCGCAAGAACTACGCCCAGCTGCGCTTCAGTCCCCGCCCCAAGAAGAGCAAGCGCGTGCGCAAGCTTTCGAACATCGCGCAGTTCACCTACCTCGAGGACAGCGCGGGCCGGCTCAGCACGCGGATCGCCGACGGCGAAGTGGCAGTGGAGTTCCAGAACAGCGACCGGCTCAGCGTGGGCCTGAACGACGACTACGAGCTCATCATCCGCGCATTCACGCTGGTGCCGGGCGCACGCGTGCCGGTCGGTGGCTACCGGTTCACGACGGGCCGTCTCGGTTACAACATGGGGCAGCAGCGACGATTGAGCGGTAACGTGCTGGTCGAGCAGGGCTCGTTCTACGGGGGCACTCGGACTGCCGTCACCTTCAATCGGTCGCGAATCAACGTCTCGTCACAGTTGGCGATCGAGCCCAATGTCTCGGTGAACTGGCTCGACTTGCCAGTGGGCTCGTTCGTGAATCGGCTGGCCGGATCGCGCATCACCTACACCATGACGCCGCTGCTCTTTGCGAGCGCGCTCGTGCAATACAACTCCAGTACGCACACGGTCAGCGCGAACGCCCGCCTTCGCTGGGAGTACCGTCCGGGCAGCGAGGTGTTCGTGGTCTACAACCAGGAACAAGACAGCGATGCGCGTCTCGGTTCGCCCAATCTGCTGAACCGGGCGTTCATCGTGAAGGTCAACCGGTTCCTTCGCTTCTGACGGCGGTCCGGTCTCGGCCGGTTCGTCTGGCGGGCGCAGAGCCTGTATTGTAGTGACGGAGGAAGCAGCATGATGGTCGTGACACGGACGGTGGTATTAGCGGCGCTGGTGGTTCTGGCCGCAGCGGGCGTGGGAATTCGCGCCGAGCAGGCGGCGCCGCGCAAGTCGTTGATGGTGCCGGCGGCCTTCAACGAAACCGCGCCTGACACCTACAACGTGAAGTTCGCCACCAGCATCGGCGAGTTCGTGATCAAGGTGACGCGCGCGTGGGCACCGAATGGTGCCGATCGGTTCTACAACCTCGTGAAGAACGGCTTCTACGACGAGGCGCGGTTCTTCCGCGCCGTGCCGAATTTCATGGTGCAGTTCGGCCTCAACGCCAA
>JANMDX010000040.1:0-2313 GCA_031376505.1 Acidobacteriota bacterium | reverse complement strand
GGCTGAGGAGCCGCATGTTGGAAGTATCGACGTCGACCTGGCGCTCAATGCCGAGAAGCTCAGCGACGGGCGATATGCCGAACTGCTCACGCTTCTGCTAGACACGAGGCGGTACGCGCTGGGCGAGAAGGCGTTCCAACTTGTCACGAACGTGGACCTTGCAGATGGCGGATCGGCTGTGCGGGTTGAGCTGGAGTTTCTGGCGCCAAAGGAGATGCGACTCGACAAGAACCGGCCGAAGCTGATCGCGGGATTCCGAGTGCTTCAGGTCGAGGCGTGCGGCGCGGCGTTTGTCGATCCCAAAGCGATCGAGATCTCAGGCCCAATGATGTCCGGAGCTGCGAACACGGTTCGCGTGCAGGTCGCGTCGCTGCCGGACTTCGCGATCCTCAAGGCCCTCGCCATTGGAGGGCGCGAGAAGCCCAAGGACTCGTACGACCTGTGCTACTGCCTTGACGAAGGTCCGCGCGGAGACGAATCCATCGCGTCAACTTGGCGGCGACGCCGTGGCGACCCCTTGCTCGAGACCGCGATCGAGATCCTACGCGAGAAGTTCGCGAGCGTCGGTCATTTCGGTCCTCAGCAGGTAGCCACGTTCCATCAGTCGGGCAGCCCAGACGAGGGAGACAGGCACGCACGAAGAGCCTACGAGCTCGTCCAAGGACTCCTGCGAGCACTTGAATAGGCTTCGTCTACGAGCCCTTCATGCGGCCATCACGTAGCTGCTGATCCTGCGCTCGGACACGACGTCGTCAAGGCCGCGCGCACGTCGCCTGCGCACGACATGGCGCGCGCCTCGCGGAACGCGAGGTCGGAGCGCAGCGGAGAGCCTTGCACGACGTCGTGATCGAGCGCACATGCTGGTCCACGTGATGGCGCACCACGAGTGCGCACGACACCTGCACGCGCGCCTTCCGGGACACCACCACGTGGGGCGTGGGCGACCCCCAAGCGGCGCCGCGGCGGGGCCGCGTCGCCGGGCAGTTGCCGGGGTCGCTCACGCCCCACTCTGTGCTGCTCCCATCAAGGCGCGCATCGCACGTCCGGCACAGAACGTCGTCCGCAGGCTGTACCCAGTTCCATCGTAAGTCGCTGATTCGCAAGGCCTCCCCCCGCGAATCGCCCGTCGGTTGTGCCTCGGACGCAGGGGCTCGGATCACGCACGGAGTTGCGGGCAGGGGGGACAACCTCCAATTCAGTGGTCGTCCCGCCTGTGTTCCCCCTCGAAGGCGGTCACGCCACGCCGACCAGGTGCGCCAGGTGGAGGTACTGCCTCGTCATCACGACGAACTCCACGGACGCCTGGCCCCTCTCGAACTGGTCCGCCACACCACTGGAATACACCGTCGCGACGGCGTCGTTCCGGTGCACCCGCCACGCCTTCTCCAAGGCGTCGAAACGAGGTCCGCGATACCGCTCCGCCGCCTCCAGCGCGCGGGCGTCCAGGGTGAATCCTGGCTCCTGTTCCGCGCGCTTCCGTTGCTCGAACAGCCACTCCAGTTCCTGGCCGTCAGACAAGCCCATCGGCCGGCGCACCTGCTCGTGGAGGGCGTGCCGCTAGGCGGGAATCGCCGTCGCAAACGGCCTGGGCACGAGCACGCGGTCGGTCCATTGCCTGAGCATTCGCAGCAGCTGGAAATGGCGGACGAGGAAGGCGAGGAAGTCCAGCGGCGAGGCACGCGTGACCAGGTAGGTGAACACGTACCGATCGCCGATCGGCTCGACGCCGATCGGGAGCTTGTCGGGGAACAGGCGCAGCGTCTGGCGTGCCCCCGATCCGAATGTCAGATGCGGTAGCTCGCGGGGCTCGAGGCGGTACTCCGCGAGCCGCCGCAGGAAGTAGCGCGCCTTGTCGGATTCAGTGCCCAGCCATAGGACCTCGCGGTCGTCGAGCACGGCATCGAGCAGCATCAGCCGCTCGATCATCCGGCTGCGCGGCGCACGCCTTCTGTGACGATTGTCGGCCTGCCCGATGAGGGTGTAAAGGCGCTTGTGGTGCACGTGAAAGAGCCGCCCTTGATGCAGCCGGCCGGGCCGTTCCTCGCGGGCGAATCCGGCACCGACCAGGCGGTGGATGAAGTCGTGCGACTTCTGCCCGTGCGCCACGCCGGCGAAGCGGCAATACTGCCGCTCCACGAACACGCCGGAGTGCGCCATCACGGTGGCCAGGAAGCGCGCCTGCCGCTCGGTGAACCCCTGCACCAGGAGGTTGGGGCTCTGGTCCGAGACGACATCCCGGAAGGTGAGATAGTCACGCACCTTGTTACCCCAGTAGTTCGTCGGCCAGCCCGCAGCGGCGAGCGCGCCCACCCC
>JANMDX010000019.1:0-8086 GCA_031376505.1 Acidobacteriota bacterium | reverse complement strand
CGAGCATGGCGTCGCCGGAGTACTCGGAAAACAGGAAGCCGGTGCCCGTCTTCGTCACAGGGTTCCACGGCGTCACCGAGTCGACGAGCCCGCCGGTCGCACGCACCACCGGCACCGTGCCGTAGCGCAGGCTGTACATCTGGTTCAACCCGCACGGCTCGTACCGCGACGGCATCAGGAACATGTCGGCGCCGCCTTCGATGAGATGCGCAAGTGGCTCGTCGAAGCCCAGGCGCACGCCGAAGCGGTCGGGCCGTCGCGCGGCCAGCGTCCGCCACATCTGCTCGTAACGCGCATCGCCGCTGCCGAGCACGACAAATGCGGGTCCCAGGTCCGCCAGCGCGTCAGCCACCTGCGCAATCAGATCGAAACCCTTCTGGTCGGCCAGTCGCGACACGATGCCCACGAGCGGCCGCGCCAGGCCCGCGTCGCCGTCCGGCAGGCCGAACGCCTCGAGCAGCGCGGCCTTGGACGCCGCCTTCTTCGCCAACGACTTCGCGGTGAATGGCTGCGGCAGGTACGCGTCGTGCGATGGATCCCAGGTGTCCACATCAACCCCGTTCAAGATGCCGGTGAGCGCGTCGCGGCGGGCCCGCATCACGCCGTCGAACCCGAAGCCGTACTCCGGGCGTTGAATTTCCTCGGCATAGGTCGGGCTCACCGTCGTGACTGCGTCACTGAAGTTGATGCCGGCTTTGAGCAGGCTCATGTGGTCAAAGAACTCGAGACCGCCGACGGTGAACAGATCCCAACCGAGCCCCAGACGCGGCATCCACGACTTGTCGGCGGTGCCCTGATAGGCCAGGTTGTGAATCGTGAACACCGACGGCGTGCCCGCCAGCGCCGGATGCCGTGAGAAATGCTGGCGCAGGTACGCCGGCGCCAATCCCGCTTGCCAATCGTGCCCGTGCACCACACTGACCGGCGCGCGCTCGCCCGCCGCCCACTCCAGTGCGGCAATCACCAGGAACGCGAATCTCAGCGGGTTGTCGGCGAAATCGACCTGGCCGGCGTTGTAGAGCCCGGCCCGGTGATAGAGCGGCGGGCAATCCACAAACAGCGCGCGCGCGCCAGGCCCGAGCGGCTCCTCGAACAGCCCGGCCGAGAGCGGCGCGCCGGCCACCGCAACGTCCACGTCGGCCCGCCACTGCCCTGCCGAGACGCCCAGGTAGCGCGGGGTCACGACCGTGACGTCGTGACCCGCGCGGCCAAGCGCCCGCGGCAGCGCCGACGCCACGTCGGCCAGGCCGCCGGTTTTCGAGAACGGCGCCAGCTCCGATGCAATCATGAGCACCCGCAGAGGCGTGGCGCGAGCGCCCCGTGGCGCACGGCGGAGGCGAGGGACTGGAGGCACCGGGTCTTTCGCCCGGGCCGGGCGAGGGGCAAACGGCAGTCGGCGAGCCATGCCCTTAAGAATACCGGACGCGATGCGTTCCCAGCGAGGTCGAGCGCGGGGCGGTTGTGTAGAATCACAACCGTGTCTATTCCCCCCCGCGAGCGCGCGGATTCCCGCGAACTCGCCGCCCTGGCCGAGCTGGCCGAGGCCCATCCGGAACTGGCACCGGCCGTGGCGCTCGAACGCGAGATCCTCGACGGCGAGCGCCGACTGCAGCGGCGCATCGGCACGCCGTGGGTCGACGTCACGGTCGAGCAGTTGAACGCGCGGCTCGCACAGGGTCAACGACTCATCGATCTCGACCAGCTCGGCATCGACTGGAGCGAGCTGCGGCTGCGGATTCGCCAGGTGGTCGACGTGCTGCGCCGGCACGACGTGCTCGATGCTGCCGACGCCGCTCGGCTTCAGGACGTGGGACGCGACCCCGGCTTGCCGGATCTCGTGCGTCAGTGGTTCGATGCCGTGCCCGGTGCCGGCATGCCCGAGGCCATGGTCGATCCGCCGCTAGCCGACGTGCTCGGACTGGCGGCCCGACCGTTTCTGGTGCGTGCGGCCGAGGTGCTGCAGCAGCGCGTGTCGGTCGACACGTGGACTCACGGCACGTGCCCGATGTGCGGCGCCACGCCGACCTTCGCGATCATTCCCTCCGCCGGGGCTCGGCTGCTCGTGTGCGGCCGGTGCCATTGCCGGTGGGCGTTTGCGGCCCGCACCTGCCACCGGTGCCTCGGCACCGAACGCCTGCGGGTGTTTGCGGCGCACGGCGGGCTGTACCAGGTGGCTGCGTGCGAGGCCTGCAAGCGCTACGTGAAGGCGCTCGACGTGCGCCGGGCCGGACGCCCGTTGTTGATGGCGCTCGACACGGTGGCAACGCTGGGACTGGACCGGGCGGTGGCCGCCCAGGGTTTCGAGGCCGAGTAGCGGGGGCTACTGCTGGGGCTGGAGCTGCGCGCCGTCTGGACCGGCCGCAGCCGTGACGTGCGTGTTCACCCAGTTGTAGAGGTGCTTCGTTTCGGCAAAGCGCGCGGCGTTCGAGCGAGCCCCCAGCACGACCATCGCCAACTGCCGGCCGGTCTGCGGCACACGGATGAGCGTGGCAAGACAGTAGCCCGAGCTGCTGATGAAGCCCGTCTTGCCGCCAAGGATATCGATCTCGCCGGCGCGCACCAGCCGGTTCGTGCTCGACACATGCACGTTGCGCTTGCCGGGCGTGAAATCGAACTCCGACTTGCGCATCAACCCGCCGATGCGGTCATCGGCCGAGGCGTAGGCGATGAGCCGCGCCTGGTCGTAGGCCGATGAGATGTTGCCCGACAGCAGGCCCGATGGATCTTCGTAGTGGGTCTGCTCGAGCCCAAGTTCCCGGGCCTTCTCGTTCATGCGGGCGATGAAGCCTTCGGACCCGTAGGGCGACACGCGCGCGAGCGCCCGGGCAGCGGCGTTGTCGGAGCCAATCAGTAGCAGGTGCAGCAGCTCGTCCACCGAGACGGTGTAGCCGTTACGAAGATACGTGGTGGAGGCGTGCGTCACGTCGGGGCGCTCGACTGTCACCAGCATGAACGGGTCGGCCAGTGACTCGAGGAACACGAGCGAGGTCATCACTTTGGTGATGCTTGCGATGGACCGCAATTCCTGCGCGTTCTCTTCGAAAAGGATCTCGTTGGTCTCGGGGTCGTAGATGATCGCGGCGGCGGCGCGGGGATCGGGAACCTCGCGGCCGCCGTCGTCGACCTTGTATCTGGGAGTGGCCAGCTCGCGCGCCTCGCGGGCACGTGCCGCGGCGCGAAACCGGGACGCCGCGCGACGACGCGCCGACGACGCGCTCGACGGGGACGTTCGCTTGGCCGTCGCGGCTCTGGCGGGCGTGCGGCTGGCCTTGACCGACGTGCGGGCCGTCGACGCCTTCGCCGCGCGCCGCGGCGCTGCCTGCGCGGCCGGGGCCGCGTAGACGAGCGCCAGTAGAGCGGCGCACACCGCGCTCAGCACCCGAAGACGTCGCAGACTCGCAAGCATCATGAAGTCACTGGGAAGCGCCTCGACCGCCGAGGCAAGGATCCAGGGTAACGAAAGTGTCGGCATTGTAGCAAAGGAACTTCAGTAATCGACGCCTAAAGTAGCCGTTGCGTGCAATTCGGCAGGGACCGAGCGGGTCGAGCGGCGCCGCCGCGCTACGGCTGTGCGAGCGCAATCGCCAGTAGCAAGGCGCGCTCGGTGCCCTTCCACGAATCCGTCGAGTCGAAGGCTTCGCTGAGCGCATGCGCGCCCGTGCCGCGCCCACCGCCATCGATCGTGATGGCCGGGATGCCCAGGCTCTGCGGGTAGTTCGCGTCGGTGGAGCCCTCGTCGAGGGTCACCGGGAGGCCGAGCGCTTTGGTGACCGACGCCGCCGCCTGCACGATGGCGGACGTGGCGGCCGCGCGTCCGGCGGGCCGGTTCCCCACAAGCGCTTTGTCCACGCTGAGAGCGCGGCTGCCCCACCGGGCGTTCTCAGCGCCGACCGCGTCGTCGACGGCGCGGTGGAACTTGGCGTCGAGCGACTGCAGCGACGCGGCATCGGCCGAGCGCATGTCCACTTCCATCCAGGCCTCGAAGGGGATCGAGTTCACCGAGGTGCCGCCGCCGATGCGGCCGACATTGAACGTGGTCTTCGGTTCGTTCGGCACCTGGAAGTCGCCAATGGCCGCCATCGCGCGGCCGAGCGCATGAATCGGGTTCACCATGCCAAAGGCGCCGTAGCTGTGGCCACCCGGTCCCTTGAACGTCACGCGGTAGCGAAGGCTGCCCACCGAGATGTGCGTGATGCCAAGGCCCGTGCCGTCGATCGACACGAAGCGGTCGATCTGCCCCTTCATGCCTTCGTTGAAGAGGAACTTCACGCCGCGCAGATCGCCGAGGCCTTCCTCGCCGACGTTGCCAACGAAGGTGATGCTTCCTGCGGTCTGCACGTGGCCGGCCTTCAGCGCGCGAATCACCGCCAGCTGCACGGCCAGGCCGCGGCAGTCGTCGCCAATGCCGGGGCCACGAGTCACGGTGCCCTCCTGCGTGGTCTTGACATTCGTGCCCTCGGGGAACACGGTGTCGAGGTGCGCCGCGAGCACGAAGCGCGGACGGGCCGCTGCTCCCGGCCGGTCGCCCAGCACATTACCGACCTTGTCGATCCGGACGTTCAGGAGACCCAGCTCGCGGAACTTGCGCGCGTAGAGCTCGCCGCGCTTGGTTTCCTTGAACGGTGGGGCCTCGACCTCGCAGATCTCCACCTGCTCGGCCAAGGTGCGGGCTTCGTCGGCGCGCGCCGCCTCGAGCGCGGCCTTGACCGAGGCGTCTTGCAGCAGTTTGGCCCCTAGACTGTCGGCACCCTGCTGGGCCTGGGCGAGGCGGGCGACGGACAAGACGGCCAGGATGAGGACGATACGCATACGGGGGCATTCTAGCCGCGAAACCGCGCTTTCGAGGCGGCCGTCCGGCCGACGGGAACGGCTCCCATGGCCCTTACGACCCAACAGACTGCACCGCCAGGATCCGAAACAACGGATCTCGCTTACACTTGGCCCGGCCGCCGGGGGGCTCGCCCGAGGTATTGCCCAGCAATTGCGGGACTGTCGGTGCCCCGACGTTCGCCTAGCGCGCGGGCGGGGGTGGCACCTCGTTTGCTCGGCCGTGAGTGGCCGCTCAGAAACGCCCTGGGCGGCGTCGATACGATCCGTGGGGGTTCGGCTTCACTTCGAGGCCGGCCGCGGTTGGAGCCCGGTGCGGAACCGGTGACTCTGGAGGAATGTCCATGAAGTTGAAGACGACAGGTTTCGTCCTGTGCTTGGCGGCGGTGCTGTTCTGGGCATTGCCGGCCGGCGCGCAGGACTTCCGGGGCCGCATCAACGGCACTGTCACCGACGACACCGGCGCAATTCTGCCCGGCGTGACCGTCAGCGTGTCGAGTCCAGCGCTGATCCAACCGCAGGTGCAGGTGACCGGCGCCGATGGCTCCTATCGGTTCCTGGCGTTGCCGCCCGGCGTATATGCGGTCGACTTCGAGCTCGCTGGCTTCCAGACGTTGAAGCGAGAAGGCATCCGCGTCGTCATCAACCAGACGCTCACCGTTGATCAGCAAATGAAGGTCGCCTCGCTGCAAGAGACGGTGACCGTCACCGGAGCCTCCCCGGTCGTAGACACCAGCACGACGACCATGGGCACCAACTTCACCAAGGAACTGCTCACGGAAATTCCGAACGCACGCGACGTGTGGGCGGCCATGGCGCAGGCGCCGGGCATGCAGATGACGGCCTACGACGTCGGCGGTTCGCGCACCGGCAACCAGACGGGCTATCGCACCTACGGCTTCGACGACCAGAACCAGACGCGCATGGAGGGCATCGACACGACCGAATCCACCAGCGCAAATGCCGGCTACTTCGACTTCGGTAGTTTCGAGGAATTCCAGGTCGGCGGCGCCGGCGCGGACGCCTCAGCCTTTGCCGGCGGCGCGGTGCTGACGATCAGCGTGAAGTCTGGCAGCGACAAGCTCTCGGGCAACTGGTACAGCGACTTCCAGAACAAGTCCTTCATCAGCGACAACGTGCCCGACTTCCTGCAGGTCGGCACGCCGCGCGGCGACGGCAACTCGTTCTTCACCCGTTCGCCCATCACGCGCGGCAACCAGATCAAGAAGCAGTACGACCTGAACGGCAACGTCGGCTTCCCCCTCTGGCGTGGCAAGGCGTGGGGCTTCTACAGCTACCGGCTGAACGACCAGTACAAGTACACGCTGGGCCTGCCGAGCAACATCGAGCGGTCGAAGCTCACTAATCCCTACACCTTCAAGACCACCTTCCAGGTCTCGCGCAACAATCAGCTGATCGGCTTCATCAACAAGCGCCAGAAGCTGCAGGACAAGCGCGGCATCAGCCTGACCACCCCGCTGTCGGCGGCCTACTACCAGGCGTCGCGCAACTTCCCGATGAAGGCCGAGTGGACCAGCGTGCTCGGCAGCCGCGCTTTCCTCGACGTGCTCGTGGGCAACTGGTGGAACTTCTTCCCGCTGCGTCCGGTCCGCGACTTCGACCTTTACGACGGCCCGTGGGGACCGGGGCGCACCGACCTGGCCACCGGCCAGATCTTCGACGGCGGCGCCAACAACGGCTACCAGGACCAGAAGCGCTGGAAGCCGCAGGGGTACGTGACCCTTTCGTACTTCAAGGACGGCTGGGCCGGCAGCCACGACTTCAAGATCGGCGCTGACATCAAGCGCGACCGTCGCAGCCTGCTGCGCGATCAGCCGTTCGACATCTTCTACCGTGACAACAACGGCGCCGTGTCGCAGGTGGACCTGTACAACACGACGGTCACGGGCATCAACGACGTGAACTACCAGGCGGGGTGGCTGGCCGACACGTGGAAGCTCAGCCGCCGCCTCACGCTGAACCTCGGCGTCCGCTACGAGGCCTATCAGGACGAGTTCCCTGACCAGAACTTCGCGCCCAACGGCATTCCGGCGCTGGCCGGCTGGACCGACGCGCGCTACCAGGCCTTCACGGCGAAGCGTACGGTCGAGGCTCGCACCGTGGCCGACACCAAGGACTTCTCGCCGCGCCTCGGCATCGCCTACGACCTCACCGGCGACAATCGCACGGTGGTGAAGGCCTACTTCGGCCAGACGCGGTGGAACTCAGCCGACGAACTGGCCGACAAGGAAAATCCCGTCGGTATCGCCCAGCTCCGCTACGCGTTTGTGCCCTGCACGGCCACCGTGACGACCGGCTGCGATCTGAACGGCAACCGGGTCCTCGATGGTCCGGCGGAACTTGGCGCGTTCATCGGCACGCAGGGCGGTGCCGGTTTCGTGACCATCGACCGCGGCCTGAAGCGCCCGACTAACAACGAGTTCTCGACCGACATCGAACGGGAAGTCACGCAGGGGTTGTCGGCGCGGTTGGCCTACGTCTACAAGAACATCCGCAACCTCTGGGGCGAGGTCGACACGATCCGCACCTCCGCCTACAACGTGCCCTTCACGATCAACGATCTGGGCGCCGACAACATCGCCGGCACGGGCGACGAACAGCAGTTCCAGACCTTCGGCTTCGCGACGGGCCTGGGCCAGAACCGCGTCTACACCAACCCCGACGGCAACGACGCCGACTTCCAGACCGTGGAGTTCTCGCTGAACCGCCGCATGACCGGCAAGTGGATGCTGCTCAACTCGTTCGGGTACACCTGGTCGAAGCAGCAGCACGTGTCCACCGCCGCCACACCGGTGCCGACCGGCTACACCCGGAACTTCTCGTACCGGCCGACCGACCGCCTGTTCGGCGATGAGTTCGGCCGCGAGACCTCGACGATCTGGAACTACAAGCTCGTCGGCCGCTACACGATGCCCTACGGCATCGGCGCGTCCGGCTCGCTGCGCGTGCAGAGCGGTCAGCAATACGGCCGCACCATCACGGTGAACGTGCCCGGCGAGGGCAACCGCGGCGTCCGCGTGGAGCCGATCACGGCCCACCGCTTCGATAACGTGTCGATCTTCGACCTTCGCGCCGACAAGACCATCCGCCTGCCGAAGTTTGGCAAGGTGACGTTGCAGCTCGATGGGTTCAACCTGTTCAACAACAACGCCATCACCAACTTCCGGCAGAACTCGGCCAACAACGCCACGGCCACGAACCTCTACCGCGAAGTGACCGGCATTCTCGACCCGCGCAT